>CAYFYW010000411.1:0-17029 GCA_964347425.1 uncultured Nitrospirales bacterium | reverse complement strand
TGTTGTTGCGCTGTCGAATTTCGCTGTCGGGTATCTTTTTAGAATCTCGTCCCTTTGGGCGTCGTTTGTATAGACCTGTATAACCTTCAGCCCCGCAAGCATTTCTTTACACATATCTGCCAAGCCAGCGTTCTTTAACTTCTCATATCTGTCTTCATTAACCCATATGTTTATTGGATATTTTTCAGCCATTTTATACCTCCCTTTATGCTTTCAATGGTGGAATTGTAAAAACAGGGGTTCTCTTTTCAAGATAATTGTCTGTTACAAACGGAGAACCAAACCCGTATTTTTCAGCACACTCCATCACCAGGTCAAAGACCTCTGGCCTGAATATCAGGCGCGGCGGCTTTACACCGTCCTGAACTATACTTCTGATAAGCGTACCGCTGAACTTCTGCCACTCTTTCTTGTGACTGCGCAACCCCTCACTTGTGACCTCACCGCAATGCGGGCAGTACAACCAGTTCATAGAGTATGTAGGGGTGATGCTTAAGTCATCCTTTACCGAGGCCAGCAGATGATGGGCATCATATGCACCGTAATAGGTTCCAACACCTGCATGGTCCCTTCCAAACATGTGATGTGTAAGACCGAGATTTGTTCTGAGCATTGAATGGAAAATCGCCTCCTTGGGACCTGCATACCGCATATCCCAGAAGGTAAGAGATGTCAAATGATTATGATCCCCAAAATAACCTGATTTTCTCAACTCATCCTGGGTTAAAATAATTGCTTCATCAATGTAATCCCCTTTTCTCTTGTCCCCGATAATGGCATTCACTAAAACTCCTACAATCGGTTTCTCAATTGATAGTTCTCCGTATGTCTGAAACCACGCCCCTTTCATGAGCCATTCATGACCTGTGTGGGGGACATTTCTCGTCTGATGAGCAACAATCCTCTGCCAGTTTTTTTCCCTGAACTTTTTTCTCATCTCAAGAGGAGTTATAAAATATGGATCAAAAGGTGGATTTATCTTTGGCCTGTTAACAAGTGTTATTTTACCTCCAACAAATTTGTCTTTATACTTATAAGTTCTTGCGCAGCCCGGGTGCTTGTCTTCATCTGTCCCGTAAACCGCCTTGCACATTGCCTTTTTGTCATAGGTAAATATCTCCTCAACTTCGAATATTGCCATAGGGTTGCCATCATAGGTCAGAAGCACAGAAGAACCCTCTTTAACCCCGTATTTGGATATCTCATCGTCCGTCAAATCGAAAAGGATCGGGATGCTCCATACTACACCGTTTGCCAGTCTCATTTTATTGCAGACAGAATCAACGTCAGCCTTGCCCATAAATCCCTCAAGAGGAGTAAACCAGCCGTAAGAAATATCTATGATCTCCTTTGCTATTTGCCCCCGAACCGGAACGGATTTGAGTCCCTCAATCTTTTTTACAGCCTCTTTGGGTTCTAAAATTCTCTCAACAATTTCCTTGCCGCCATGTCCTATTTCAGCCATATTGATTCTCCTTTCATTAATTAGGATTCCAGGATTCCAGGTCGAAGCGACTCTCAGGTCGAGTCGACTAAACTCCGACTCGCATCGAGATTTGCGCCTGCCTGCCGGCAGGCAGGGGTTCGAGAAAACCTTCTTTAATTGCAAATTCCAAATTTAGCATTTTAGATTTTAAAATGATACTTTTTTTACTTGAATCCTTGAACCCTTGACACCTGAATCCTTTCTTTCTTATTTTTGTTCCAATACAAAGCAAATACTGCTAAAGATCTCATCTATACTTCCTATCCCATTGACCGGCTTAAGAATCTCTTTTTTGCTGTAATATTCGATTAGAGGTGCTGTTGATTTTTCATATACGTCGAGCCTGTTATTTATGGTTTCTTCCTTATCATCATCCCGTTGATACAGTTCGCCTCCGCATTTATCGCACGTGCCGTCTTTTTTCGGGGGTGAAAAATATACATTGTACATCTGCTGGCACCCCTTACAGGTTCTCCTGCCGGTCAGTCTCCTCATAAGGACATCTTTATCAACATCAACGCTGAGGGCAACATCAACAGGAGCGCCCATGTCTGCAAGCACTTTATCAAGTGCCTCTGCCTGAGAGGTGTTTCTCGGAAAACCATCAAGGATATATCCCTTTTTACAGTCATCCTGAGCAATCCTCTCTTTAACAAGTCCGATAACAACTGCATCAGGAACAAGTTCACCTTTATCCATATATGACTTCGCTTCCTTGCCGAGAGCGGTTCCGTCTGCAACGGCTTTTCTGAGGATATCACCCGTAGAAATCTGTGGAATGTCGAATTTCTCTATGAGCTTCTTAGCCTGGGTACCTTTACCGGCACCCGGCGCACCGAGTAATACTAATTTCATTCAAATCCTCCCCTCTATAAGATTTCCCAAAATAAAAATTTTTCCCCGCAATTATCACCTTCAGGTACAAGAATGCCGTCCGGGAACATTCTCAAAGCTAGATATATAGCAAATAAAATAAAAGAGAAAAAATTTATATCAAAACAACCAGTTGCACAGCAGTTGGTTATGTGGTATTATGCGTCAAATTAGTCTTACTCGAAATGATAAGTATAATATTGCCGAGTTAGACCCGTTGAGTCAACATAAAAATTTAAATTAAAATATAATGTTTCCTTATAGATAGAATGGATTAAGTTTGTCTGTTCAATTTTTTCTGTTATCTGGGTGAGCTCCTGGGTTATAATTTCACATAAAAAATCCGGGAGCAGACAAAATTTTTGAACCTGCTTTGAACTCGGACAACAGAGGAATCGCCCAACTTAGGTTATAATTAAATCAGTTTATGAAAAATATTTTCCGACATCCCAGTCAGTCACTTGCAGCAAAACTTATCATTGCCATAGGCATGCTGATGGTTTTCGGAAGTTTTATCTTCTGGCACTTACTCCTTTATAAGCAGGAAAAAGACATCATGTCAATTGCTGTAAAATACGGCAAGTCCTTTATAGATTTTACAAAGGTCAGCACCCGTGACAGTATGCTCAGTTTTGATCGGGAAGCAACACAGAAGGCACTGGAAAACCTGAGCACCCCGGAAGGCGTGCAGAGAGTAAGGATATTCGACCATACCGGAAAAATTTTCTTTTCCTCACACAAAGAAGGTGTCGGCAGCTCCGTTGACAAGGCTTCCATAGCGTGTAAGGGATGTCACCTGGAGCCCGAAAAGTCCTCAGCTCTCTTGCCAACACCGCAGGAACGGGCTGTTTACAAAGACGAGGAAAGACGCTCAGCACTGAAAATTGTCAGTCCAATACCCAATGAGATTGCCTGTTACACTGCAAGCTGCCATCTACATCCAAAAAAACAGAGTATCCTCGGTTTTGTTGAGGCCGACCTTTCTCTTGCGCTTCTTGACGAAGCGCTTTTTAAGCAGAGACTCGCCCTGGCAGTCTATGTGCTCATTTTTACAATAGCGGCATCAGTATCTCTGGGTGTAATACTTTACAAAATCGTATCCAAGCCTGTTAGTGAGCTTGCCCTCGGCATGGAGAAGGTAGCTGGAGGCGACCTCGATGTTTCAGTTCCAATAAAATCCTCGGATGAAATGGGTCTACTCGCTGATAGATTCAATTCTATGATAAATGATATAAAGGCAGCAAGGAATCAGAGGGAATTATGGACCCAAACACTTGAGGAAGAGGTGGCAAAGAAAACCGAAGAAATCCAGAAAACTCATGCCCATCTGGTACAGACGGAAAAACTTGCATCTCTCGGCAGAATGGCGGCAGGTGTAGCACATGAAATCAATAATCCTCTGACAGGAGTTGTAACATTTGCACATTTGATGTTAAAACGTTCTCCACCGGGCAGCCCTGAGGCAGAAGATCTTAATGTCATCATTGAACAAGCTGAAAGATGCGCAAAAATAATAAAAAATCTCTTGACATTCGCCCGTGCAACACCCTCTGAAAGGGGAAAAGCAAGTATAAACGACATATTAGGTCGAACCATATTTATGGTAAAAAATCAGGAAAAATTCCATAAAATCAGCTTTAATATTAATTTAGATGATTCCCAGCTCACCGTCCTCGGCGATGCATCCCAGTTCCAGCAGATATTTCTGAATATGTTTATAAATGCTGCTGACGCCATGAATGAGAAAGGGAACATAACTGTTGCAACACGCAGGATAATGGAGGATAACAAACCTTTTGTTGAAATAGAATTCACAGATACAGGTGGTGGAATAGAAGAAAGGGATATTCCAAAACTCTTCGAACCATTTTTTACAACGAAACCAGTAGGTAAGGGCACAGGGCTGGGACTCTCTGTCAGCCACGGCATAGTCAAACATGCAGGCGGGCGTATTAATGTAAAAAGTACCGTTGGCAAGGGAACAAGCTTTTTTGTTACACTACCTCTGACAGAGAAAGAGCAGGAGACATGAAAAAAATACTGGTTATAGATGACGAGACTATTATAAGGACAAGCTGTGAAAGAACCCTTGCCCCCGAAGGCTATGAAATAACGTCAGCAGCCAGTGGTAAAGAAGGCATCAAGTTTCTTGAGAACGAGCCTTTCAGTCTTATACTGCTTGATATAAAAATGCCCGACATAGACGGTATTGAAATTCTTAAAAAAATTACAGCGAAATGGCCTGAAACAAAGGTTTTAATGATAACAGGTTACAGTACCGTTGAAGTAGCTGTACAATCGCTGAGACTTGGTGCTTATAATTTTATAGAAAAACCTTTTACCCCGGACACCTTGCTTGCTGCCGTGAAAGAAGTTTTTGAAGCAGCAGATTAGTCTAAATAACAGAGAAAAAAACCGGATTCCGCATCAAGCATGTCCTGAACTCGATTGGGGATGCGGGCTGACAAAAATAAGGCACCCCTGTAGCATGACTACAGGAAATATTAACCTTACATGACCTTAAAAAGAATAGCAGAAATCCTTGAAGCAAAAGTTATATTAAATCCGGAGAATTTAGATATAAATATCCAGGGAGCATATAGTGCTGATTTAATGAGTGATGTGCTGTATTATTCTGCCCCAAATTCCCTGCTTATCACCGGGCTTATCAAGCCGCAGGTAATACGAACTGCTGAGATTGTTGGTATAAAAAGCATTGTGTTCGTTCAGAATAAAAAGCCTGATACGGATACCGTCGAGCTTGCCGAGCAAAAAAGAATCCCTCTACTCATTACACCATTCTGCATGTACACTGCCTCCGGAAAACTCTTTCAGGCAGGCTTACACGGCTGTGCAAAAAAGTCATAAACAATGGCTTTAAATATAAACCAGACAATAGAGGAGAGCTTTCAGTTAATCGGCGGGAATTTTGCTAATGCTGGAGATGCATCCACCAACTTAAAACTTAAACTCACCGAGCTTGGGGTTGATGAAGATACTATTAGACGCACGACAATAGCAACCTTTGAAGCAGAGATGAATGTGATAATATATGCGGCTGCTGGCTGGCTGCGCTATTATATCACACCTCAGAATATAAGAGTAAAAATAGAGGATATGGGCCCTGGCATTGAAAATATTGAATTAGCAATGCAGGAAGGTTATTCCACTGCCCCTGAATGGGTAAGAGAAATGGGCTGGGGAGCGGGCATGGGGTTACCGAATATGAAAAAAAATTCTGATGAATTTAATATAGATTCGGTTGTTGGAGAAGGAACAACTGTGGAGATGATTATACATCTCGATAATGAAAAACCACAGAAGAAAGAATAAACCGGACACTGAGAATATAGTTCGTTACAGACCGGCGATTGAATTTAAAGCCTGTAAGCTTTATGTGGTGAATTTTTAACAACGCGAAACCTGCCAAAAGGAGCGTGCCATGAAACTCATTGAGCTCGTCAACGAGCTGTCTTTAGAGGTCAAATCCTATGAAAAGGGGCTTCAAAAGGATGTTACCGGTGGCTACGTGAGTGACCTGCTTTCAGATGTAATGGCAAACAGTGGACAGGACAATATCTGGATTACCCTTCAAACCCATCTAAACATTGTGGCTGTTGCAGGGCTGAAAGGTTTAGCCGGGATTATCATTGTCGGCGGAAGACAGCCTGAAGAAGAAACCCTAAAAAAAGCAACAACTGAAAAAATCACGATTATGACAACCCCTCTGTCTGCCTTTGAGGCAGCAGGCAGGATTTATACGCTTCTTAAATAGAAACACGGATGATCGCAGATGAAAAAACTGAAGAACACCGATATGTCTGCGACTATCTGTGCCCTTTCATTCGGCGATTATCTGCGGTTTTCTAAATGCTAAAACAATTCCGGGCTGATTTGCACATACACACATGTCTTTCTCCATGTGCCGATCTTGAAATGACACCTTCAGCAATAATAAAGACCGCATCTCAAAAGGGACTTGACATAATAGCTATAACTGACCACAATTCCGCAGAGAACGCCATAGCAGCAAAAAAGGCTGCCGAGAAGACAGACGTTACAGTTCTCGCGGGGATGGAGGTTACATCAGTTGAAGAAGCGCATATCCTGGCCCTTTTTGACGATTTTAAAAGCATTATGAAATTGCAGGACATTGTATACGAAAATTTAGTCCCCGGAGAAAATGATGAGAAACGATTCGGTGAACAAATAATAGTTAACGAAAAAGACGAGGTGCTGGATTTTAACAAACGACTGCTTATAGCCTCCACAGTATTAACCGCTCAATCAATTGTAAATACTATTCATTCTCTTGGAGGACTTTCCATAGCCTCTCATATTGACAGAGATATCTTTAGTATAATCTCACAACTCGGTTTCATCCCGACTGATTTAAAATTTGATGCATTAGAGATGTCCCCCGGGGCAGACAGGGGAAAGGCAGAGCATTTACTTAAAGACTATAACTCTTTTACATGGGTTTCTTCCTCAGATGCACATTATTTGGAAGATTTAGGTAAAAGAACAACAAGTTTTTTTATAGAAAAACCAACTATAGCCGAAATATCTTCGGCCATGCAAAACATTGATGGTAGAAAAGTCGAATGGGAGTAAATCAGTTGACAGTTGACAGTTATCAGTTATCAGTGATCGGTTGAAGGTATGGAAGATTTATCATTACATATACTTGACATTGCGGAAAACTCAATAACTGCGGGAGCTACTGAGATCCGGATTAAGATTATTGAAGATATTAAACAGAACCTTCTTCTTATAGGGATCAGCGATAATGGAAAAGGTATGGATGAGGAAATGCTTAAAAATGCCTATGACCCTTTTTATACCACAAGGACTACCCGACGGGTCGGGCTGGGGATCCCGTTGCTTGCGCAGTGTGCAAGGGAAAGTATGGGAGATATAAACATAAAAACAAAAAAGGGTAAAGGCACAACCATTACTGCCACATTCCAGCATAATCATATAGACAGAAAGCCCCTTGGAGATATTGGAAAGACCTTGATAGTCCTGATTGTCTCCAATCCTGATATTGATTTCATATTTGAACATAAAAAGAACGATAATATGTATTTTTTAGACACTGCAGATCTTAAGAAAGAATTAGACGATATTCCGATAAACACACCAGAGGTGATAAAAATTATTAAAGACGATATAAGTAAGTGGCTAAATGTAAAAAAATAGGATAATATAAAAGTCGATGTTTAATTAACTGGTATAATGAACCTTATACCAGAAGGGGGTACAATGGGGAAAAAGGGGAGGATTTTAGTACTTGATGACGATCCTATCGTAACATTAAGCTGCAAAAGGATTCTTGGCGCTGAAGGCTTTAACATTTCTACAGTTGAAAAAGGAGAAGATGCCCTCAATAAACTATCAAAAGAAGATTATGATCTGTTGATTTCTGATGTAAGACTTCCTGACATTAGCGGTATGACCGTTCTTAAAGAAGCACGCGTGATCAAGCCTGATACAGATATAGTCATCATAACAGGTTATCCCACACTTGAAGATGCAAAAGAATCAACAAAGCTCGGAGCCTTTGAGTATATAGAAAAACCTTTTACCCCTGATTTCATGATAAATGTTGCCAATAAGATTTTTGATAAAAGGGGATGGATTCTCAGACAGACCTTTATTGATGAATTCAGAGATTATGTTGTTCCTTTACGAGACAAGGAGAACCCTGTTATCTTTTATAAAGAGGGCACGTGGGCAAGACCCGCTAAAAAAGGATTATGGGAAATTGGATGCGATCTCAGATACTGGTTTCTAACAGGCAGTCTTATAAATATTGATTTTCTCAAGGATGGGGGTATGCTCAAACCAGGAGAACCATTCGCAAGGATTTACGCAAGCACAGGGCAGGTTAATGACCTTTCGTCACCTATGGAAGGGGAAATCAGGGAAATTAACAAAAAAGCCAATGATGTCATGACCTCCCTATTAAAAGACCCTTCAGAGGGATGGCTGTTATGGCTGGCAAGGATATCACCTGTACCGTGACTAAACATATGGAAGGACCGTAATTATCACGTCAAAAAAGACAAAAGGAGAAAGTACGGGACAACGGGGCTATCTTAGTCATAGATGATAAATCAATAGCAGATAAAGCCTCTGGATGTGTGTCAAGAGGATTTAATTTATCCGAAAAAAAAATAAAACGAAGTCCATTACCACTGTTATTTTCTGCGAACTAAACGAGAGATGAACCAACAATAAAGTTCCTCTTGGAATATCGCGGCAGGGCAGTACTGTGAGGGAGATAAAACCATGTTTAAAATCTTAAAGAAGGAAGAGCTGTCAGAGTATGTAACTTTATTCGAGATTGATGCAAAAGATATTGTAAGAAAGGCAAAGCCCGGTAATTTTATTGTTCTTAAAATTCATGAAGAAGGAGAGAGAATCCCTTTAACAATTGCTGATTTTGATAAGGAAAAAGGAACCTTAACCGCTATCTTCCAGAAGGTAGGTAAGACCACCCATCAACTCGGGACATTAAACGAAGGGGATTTTATATCTGACGTCATAGGTCCCCTCGGCATCCCTTCACATATAGAAAACTTTGGAAAGGTCATCTGCGTAGGCGGTGGTGTCGGGATTGCACCCGTCTATCCAATAACCAGGGCATTAAAAGAAGCAGGCAATAAGGTCTTTTCAATCATAGGCGCGAGGACAAAGTCACTCCTTTTCTGGGAGGATAAGATGCGCAATGCATCAGATGAACTAATTGTTACAACAGATGACGGCTCTTACGGCAGAAAGGCAGTAGTAACTGTCCCTTTAGAAGAACTCCTGAAAAACGATAATTTTGATCTGGTAGTCGCTATTGGTCCGGCTATTATGATGAAATTTGTCTGTAAGACAACGGAAAAATACAATGTAAAAACAGTGGTCAGTCTGAATTCAATCATGATTGATGCAACAGGGATGTGCGGCGGTTGCAGGGTGGAAGTAGGAGGGGAGACAAAGTTTTGCTGCGTTGATGGTCCTGAATTTGATGGACATAAGGTCAACTTTGATTTACTCATGGAAAGACACAAAATGTATCTTGATGAGGAAAAGATAGCTATGGAAAGATACGAAGAAAAGATGGGGGCCAAATAAGATGGAGGAGAAAAAAAAGGAGAAGAAACCAAAGATCAGGGTAAAGATGCGGGAGCAGGAACCTCTGGTGAGGGCCAGGAATTTTAATGAGGTTCCATACGCATATTCTCCCGATGAAGCGGTTGAAGAGGCATCCAGATGTTTATCCTGCAAGAAGCCCGCCTGTAAAAATGGGTGTCCTGTAGAGGTAGATATACCCGAATTTATAAATCTGATCAAAGAGCGAAAATTTTTGGAGGCCTCTTATAAGATCAAGGAGAAAAACTCTTTGCCGGCTGTCTGTGGAAGGGTCTGCCCTCAGGAGACCCAATGTGAATCTCTATGCATTGTGGGCAAGAAAGGCGAGCCTGTTGCCATAGGCAACCTGGAGAGATTCACCGCCGATTACGAAGCAGAGAAAGGTGAGGTCAAGATTCCCGAGAAACCAAAGCCCACCGGCAGAAAAGTATCTATAATAGGCTCTGGTCCTGGAGGATTAACCTGCGCATCCGATTTAATACAGTCAGGCCATCAGGTTACCTTATTTGAGGCATTACATAAACCGGGTGGGGTATTAATCTATGGCATACCGGAGTTCAGACTTCCAAAGGTAATAGTAGAAAGAGAGGTTGAATATATAAAAAAGTTGGGGGTCGATCTTGTACTTAATGCAGTGGTTGGAAAACTCTATACCGTTGATGAACTCTTAAATGACAGGGGATATGATGCCGTTTATATAGGAATAGGTGCAGGATTACCCATGTTTCTGGGAATACCCGGGGAAAATCTCAACGGTATTTACTCTGCAAATGAATTTCTGACAAGGGCTAATCTGATGAAGGCATATCTTTTCCCGGAATATGATACGCCGATAAAAAAAGCCAAAAAGGTCGCTGTAGTTGGCGGCGGCAATGTTGCCATGGATGCGGCAAGGGTAGCGTTAAGACTTGGTGCAGAAAAGGTCTATCTTATTTACAGGCGTTCTGAGGCCGAGATGCCAGCAAGAAAGGCAGAGGTTCACCATGCACATGAGGAGGGAATAGAATTCGTACTATTAACAAATCCAACAAGATTTATTGATGATGGCAAGGGAAATGTCCGCGCAGTTGAATGCATAAAAATGGAATTGGGAGAGCCTGATGAATCGGGCAGAAGAAGACCCGTTCCCGTAAAGGGCAGTGAATTCCAGATCGAAATAGACGTAGCTATTCCTGCGCTCGGGGCAATGGCAAATCCGCTATTACCGCAAACTATTCCGGATTTAAAATTAAACAAAAGAGGATATATAGTTGCTGAGGAAGGGACGGGCATGACCTCAAAGAAGGGTGTCTTTGCCGGTGGAGATATAGTTACGGGGGCTGCAACGGTTATCTCGGCTATGGGTGCCGGAAGACAGGCAGCCAGGGCAATTAATGAGTATTTAAAATGGAAATATTGGGATTTCAGGGGTTAGAAATTATTAAGTTTCAATTATGAATTAATTAAGGGGGAGTTCTCATGGCAGATGAAATCAAAATCTTGGTTGTGGATGACGAACCTATAGTAATCAGGAGTGCCACAAGGGTTCTCGGTGCTGAAGGATACAGTGTAGAGGGAGCTGAAGGAGGGAGAGAAGCCATACTCAAGATGGAACAGAAGCACTATGACCTTGTTTTAACAGACCTGAAAATGCCTGAAGTTGACGGCATCACACTTATACGATGGATCAGAAAATCAAGGTCTGACACGGGAGTTGTGGTCATTACAGGTTATCCATCACAGGAGACGATCAAAGAAGCACTCGAACTCGGTATCATTGACTATGTGCCAAAACCTTTTACCCCACCGGTACTGACAGACGTAACAAACAGGGCATTGGAATGGATAAGGAGAAAGGTCCGTGTAGAAGAAAAGCCCAAAGAAGAATTCCCCCCTTCCATGATTTCTGAACTGGAGAGGGTAATTCATCAATACAGAAAAAAGCAAGGCAGCACTATACAGGTGCTCCAGCGTGCCCAGGAGATAGTCGGGTATCTTCCACCAATAATACTCAAACGTATAGCAAGGGGAATAAATGTACCTGTTGCAGAAATACACAGCATTGTTTCTTTTTATTCCTTTTTCTCAATGAAGCCGAGGGGTGACCATAACATCAGGGTGTGTCTTGGTACTGCTTGCTACGTAAAGAGGGTTGAAGAATCCTTAAACAAGTTTAAGGAAGAACTAAAGATAGATGTTGGCGATGTAACTGAAGACAGAAAATTCTCTCTGGAAACTGTCCGCTGCCTCGGTGCATGTGGACTTGCGCCCGTCATAGTTGTAGACGAAGAAACATTTGGGGCAATAAATCCAAAGAAAGTAACGGAGATCCTCAGCCAATATGCATAACAAAAAAGAGTAGAGGGTAGAGGGTAGAAGGTGGAGAGAAAGGAAGAGCAAGAAAAAATCTCTCTACTCTCTACTTCCTACTCGCTACTTTAAAAGGAGGTTATAAATGGCGAGATTGACAATTGACGATTTAAAGAAAATACGAGAAAAACAAAGGGCAACCGTCAGCCTCAGGGAAGGTGGCTACAGGGCAAAGGTTACAGTTCATATGGGTACGTGCGGGATTGCCGCGGGTGCGAGGGATATCATGACAGCCTTAATGGATGAGATATCACAGAGCAAGGTAGAAGACGTAATTGTTACGACATCAGGATGTGCCGGGCTATGCGCCCGTGAACCAATGATGACAGTGGAGATAATGAAGAATCCGCCGATAAAGTATGGTAACCTGACGGACAAGAAGACGAGGGAGATATTCAAGGAACACATTATTGGTGGCAATCCAATAGAAAAATACGCGTTGGTTCTTGGAAGTGAGACAACCTATTAAATAAGCGCACCTGCCGGTTGGCAGGTATTAGCACAGATAAAAATACAGGTCACGCCATATAAGAAACAGAGCGGAGAGAGTAGATAATAGCAAATGGCAAGAAAAATACAAAAATCTGTGATTATCGGTACCTAGGGAGACAAAAATGGGGAAATTTCGTGCAGATTTAATGGTATGTTCGGGAAGTGGCTGCGTTGCAGCCAAATCCCTTAAAATCAGGGACGCTATCCAGGAAGAACTGAAAAAGAAAGGTCTCGAAGAAGAAATTCACCTGGTCTTGACCGGTTGCAGCGGTTTTTGTCCACAGGGACCGGTTATTACTGTCCATCCTGATAAAATCTTTTACCATGGAATAAAAGTTGAGGATGTCCCACACCTTGTCGAAGAACATTTCATAAAGGGAAGACCTGTCCAGAAATTGATGTACAAGGAACCAAAAGAAAAACTGGCTATCCCCAGCATGAATAAGATACCTTTCTTCGAACGTCAGGTATTGAGGGTTTTGAGGAATAAAGGGCTCATTGATCCTGAGAAGATTGAGGAATATATTGCGAGGGACGGATATTTGGCTTTGGCAAAGGCTGTTACTGAAATGTCGCCAGAAGAAATAATAACAATTGTAAAAGATTCAGGAATCAGAGGCAGAGGGGGTGCCGGTTTTCCAACAGGTCTCAAGTGGGAAGCCTGTGCAATAATGGAATCAGACCAGAGATATATGCTGTGTAACGGTTCTGCTGCCATTAAGGATGTGGACAGGGCCTTGATGGAAGCAGATCCTCACGCAGTAATCGAGGGCATGGTCATAGGTGCAAAGGCAATAGGCGCATCAAAAGGCTATATATATGTGAGGACCGACTATTCCATTGCCGTTAATCGTCTTCAGATAGCAATAGATCAATGTTACGAGGCAGGCGTTCTTGGTAAAGATATTCTGAACAGCGGCTTTGATTTTGACCTCGAGATATACCGGGGAGGAGGTGCCTTTATCTGTGGTGAATCAACCGCTCTTATATCTTCTCTCGAAGGGAAGCGCGGAATGCCGAGGTTGACACCACCTCGTTCAACAGAGGCAGGTTTGTGGGGAAAACCAACAGTTCTGAATAATGTTGAAACCCTTGCAGCCATCCCCCAGATTATATTAAACGGGGCTGAATGGTTCAGAAGTCTGGGCACCGATAAAAGTCCCGGGACCAAGGTCTTTTCACTTACAGGTGCGATAAATAATAGAGGATTTGTTGAAGTCCCTATGGGAATCACCTTAAGAGAAATTCTTTATGATCTGGGCGGTGGACCACCAAAAGGCAAGAAATTCAAGGCTGTGCAGGTGGGAGGGCCTATTGGAGGTTGCCTTCCTGAAAGTTTCATTGATTCAACTCTTGACTATGAGTCGATTGGAGCTGCCGGCGCCCTCATGGGTTCTGGCGGCATGGTATTCATGGATGAAAATAGCTGCATGGTAAGCATGGCCAAGTTCTTCCTTGAATTTACAGTAGATGAATCCTGCGGCAAATGCCCGCCATGCAGAATCGGGACAAAACTAATGCTTGAGATGCTTACTGACATTACAGAAGGCCGCGGGAAAGAAGGCGATATTGAGATCCTTGAGGAATTTTCCCTCGATGTTATTGAAGGGTCACTCTGCGGTTTTGGACAGGCGACTCCTAACCCGGTACTTTCTACATTAAGATACTTCAGGGATGAATACGAGTCCCATATAAAGGATCGCTGGTGCAGGGCAGGCGTGTGTCGCGACCTCTGCTCATTCCATATTGTTGAGGAACTCTGTAAAGGATGTGGTGTATGTCTCAGGGCATGTCCTTCAAAAGCTATTATTGGTGAAAAGAAAAAGCCCCATAAGATTATCCAGGAACTCTGTATTCACTGCGGAAGCTGCTACAATACCTGCAAGTTCAGATCCATGAAAGTTCTGCCCCGTGAATATGCGGGCGAACCAACGGACTCGGCAAAAGTGGCAACGGCATCTGAAACAGAAAAGGGGGGGGCAGAATGATAGAACTGACAATAGATGAGAAAAAGATTACAGTTGAGGAAGGCAGCACAATTCTTCAGGCTGCAAAGAAAAATGGCATAAAGATACCCAATCTCTGTTTTGATAAAAGACTCAGACCTTATGGCGGCTGCAGGATGTGTGTTGTTGAAATAGAAGGAGGCAGAAAGCTTGCTTCTTCATGTGGCCATCCTGCTAAAGAGGGAATGGTCGTGAAGACAGACACCCCGAGAGTCAGAAGGGTCCGTCAATCCGTGTTAGAATTCCTTCTTGTTCATCACCCTTTTGACTGTCCCGAATGCGATAAGGCAGGTGAATGCGCACTTCAGGATCTGGTCTTTGAGTACGGCAAGCCTGAAACACGCTTCACGAGGGAGAAAAAACATGCCCCACCTGATATAAGGGGCCCATTAATAGAGCTTATTGCAAATAGATGCATTCTCTGCGCCAAATGCGTAAGATTATGCTCTCAGCACCAGGGCAGAGGTGCCCTGGGTATAATGGGAAGGGGATTTCCTTCTGTCGTGCAGCCCGCATTTGGCGATGTACTTGAATGTGATTATTGCGGCCAGTGTATTGATATATGTCCCACGGGGGCGTTAATCAGCAAACCCTATAAATACAAGGCACGGCCGTGGTTTCTTGAAGAAAAAGAGAACATATGTCCCTTCTGCGGTGTTGGCTGTACGCTTGTCCTCGGTATACGGGAAGGGAAAATCCTGCGTGCAACAGGAAAAGAGGGTGTGGGGATATCAGACGGCAATCTCTGCGGACGGGGCAGGTTTGGCTTTGATAATATTTATACTGAGAAGCGGCTGAAAACGCCCTTGATAAAACAGGGAGAAGAATTTAAACAGGCTTCATGGGAAGAAGCGCTATCTTATATTACTAGGGTTTTGCTGGCAATCAAGAAAGCCGTCGGGCCCGAAGCAATCGGGGCTATCGGCTCACCGAGGTGCACGGTGGAAGCAAATTACATGCTTAAGAAATTCATTGAATCGGGACTGGGCACAAAAAACATGGACTCATCAGAAGCCTTAGGTTATTCAGTTGCCCTCAATGCATTCAACCTCTCTTTTGGAAACAAAAGCAATCCGGCAAGCATTACATCTCCGTTTGGGAAAGAGGTAATATTTGTCCTTGAGTCGGACTTGAGTATTACCCATCCTGTGTTCGGGCTGAATATCCTGCAGGCAAAAAGAGAGGGTTCTAATCTTATAGTGGCAGATTTCAGGGAGACAAAACTCACCAGGCACAGCAACACCTGGCTTGAGCTTAAACCAGGCACAAATGTCGCCCTTCTGAACGGTATGACGAAAATACTCGTCGACAAAGGTCTTTTTGATAAAGAGAGGGTCTCGAAAATTGAGGGCTTCTCCTCTCTTGAGACGATGTTAAGAGATTATACGCCCGACAGAGTATCAGAAATTACCGGTTTAAAAGAAGAGGAAATTACAGAAGTAGCAGAGACATTCGCTAATGCACCCAAAAGACTTATAACCATGTCCCTGTCCATGTCCGAGAATAATAAGGGACTGGCAACAGCCCTGGCAGCTTCCAATCTTCTTATCCTTCTCGGCGAAGACCCTTCATCCCTTCAGATACTGTCAGAATATTCGAATACTTTTGGTATGCTTGAGGCCGGTATCCTGCCCTCGGACGGTGCTATAGGAGTACCTGATATGCTCTATACCTCGGGCTCTCTCAAAGCGCTCTACATCATGGGGGAAGACCCGGTTGTCAGCATGCCCGATACAAAAAAGATAACCGAGACATTAAAATCGCTCGACTTTCTCGTTGTTCAGGATATTGTAATGACTGAAACAGCAGGACTCGCAAATGTTATCCTGCCCGCAAGCAGCTGGGCTGAGAAAAGCGGATGTTTTATAAATTCAGAAGGACTAAAACAGAAGATCCATAAGATAGTTGAGGTAACAGGGGAAAGCTTGCCTGATTGGCAGATTCTCAGGAACCTTGGATTGACTATGGGGAGCAATCTCGGAGCAAAGAGCTTTGATGAGCTTTCAAAAGAGGTAGAAAGTTTTCTTTCCCAGAAAAGCGAAGAAACAAAAGGAGACATAAGGCTGAAATTTCATCCAACTCCTTATGAACCCGATGAGACGTGTGACAGGGAGTTTACTTATACGCTGGTCACGAGAGATGTGCTACAACACTCAGGTAATATGTCAACAAGGTCAGAGGCATTACAGCTTGTGCAGGCAGAACCATTTCTGGAAATAAATGAAAAAGATGCTGAGAGACATGCCATATCTGACGAGCAGCATATCAAAATCACATCAAGAAGAGGGTCGGTTTACCTTAAAGCAATGGTTACAGATGCAATCCCCGAAGGAGTCGTTTCCGCTCCTGTTCACTTTCCCGCTGGAATGATAAATGAGCTTACGCATATCTCTTCAAACACATGCAACCGTCTGGATACTGTAAAGATTGAAAATGTGCAAAAGGATTCAATACTATAAGATTCGTAGCTATTGAGGGGCTCTGCGAGCCGAGACAGACACAGATTATTAGCCACAGAAAAACACAGATTTATTAGACTTAATATAATCCACAGATTACGCAGATGACACAGATATTAAGAAACTATAATATTTTAACCTGAATCCTGCGTCATTATTAAAGGTATGATTACAGATCTCAATATAATACAGGGACAAATATAGCTTTATTTTGTAAT
>CAYFYW010000410.1:0-1919 GCA_964347425.1 uncultured Nitrospirales bacterium | reverse complement strand
TCAGGCTCTGATTATAAAGAATTCAAGCAAAAATAATAATTTAACAATTATCATTTTAAAATGCTAAATGTTAACTTTGAAATTCCTTATTACCAAACCTTCTGTAGAATATTTGCCCCATTAGAGAAAGCCACCATCAGCGTAAACCGTTAGAGTACGAAGCTCTCTAAGTGGTCAACTTAGAGACTAGCGCAGAATGTTTCTTCTCAATTCTGTATTGCTCAATCATTTCTTCACTTGCAGGCTGCACCCTGAGATGATAACGTTCGTTTTTCATGGAAACCGCTACCCTGGCCTCAGGGAGATGCTTTGCATCTGAATATCGCGCACATATCGACGCAGCGACTGCCAGAGCTTCCCCTGTTGTGGTCCCGGCTATGATGGTAATCGGGCTTCCGTAACCTTTAACCCTTAATATAAAATCATCAGGCTCCGACAGTGATAAGAGCGTCTCATTTTCCTTCTTATCCCTTCCTACAATAATTTTACAATCAGGGGAAAACCTGAAATGCCTGCCTGCTCTTAAGAGATTTATATCTTTAAAATCAGGGTTCCTGTTATGGTATAAAAGTTCTTTCAGTCTGAAGGAGTAATTAGGTTCGGTAAGCAGACACCCTCCGGCTGGTGCGGGGTAGTCTGTAAGTCCAAATTCGCTCGCGAGAGCGATTTGAGGTTTTCTCGAACGACCGCTGACAGAATAGAGTGCATTCCTGTCGACAATTCCTTTTTGTTCCGGAATTGTGATATCCAGAAGTTTGGCACTCAATGGCCTCAATACAAGACCTTTAAGCATTGCCTCCTTATCGATCATTGGAAAGATATTTTTCCTCTGGCTCATCGGTCTCTGGCCAACAACTTCCCCCGTGATTATGAAATCGGCTCCTGCCATGTTCATCAGCGCGCGCGCTTCTTTTAGCATGAGTATTCTACAGTCAATACATGGATTCATGTTTTTGCCGTGGCCATACTTTGGGTTTTTGACTATTTCAAGAAATCTTTCTGACAGGTGTGCAAGCTTTACATCAAAACCAAATTTTTCAGCTGCTGAAAAAGGGTCTCCTGAGCAAGAGGCCCGGTCGTTGACATCACAACCGAAATGATTCAAAAAGGTTATAGCAGTAACCTTTATACCCTGCCTGAGAACCGTGAGTATGGCAAGAGTACTGTCCAGCCCCCCTGAGAAAAGTGCAATCGCTTTTAACATAATTTAATCATATAGGAATTTTCATTTTTTTGATAGGATTTACAGGATGATCAGGATATATTTTAATCATGTTAATCAAATCGTCTATTATCGTTCGTAAAATAAAAAATTAAAAGGACAAAAACTAAAAATCAGATAGGATAAACAGGATAAATAAAATACGATATAAAAATATAATAAAAAATCCTGTAAATCTCGATGCGAGTCGGAGTTTAGTCGACTCGACCTGAGAGTCGCTTCGACCTGTTAATCCTGTCTAAAAAGTCCTGCCAAAGACGGTTAATTTAATTAGCTATTTTAGTAGATTTTTATTATATCATAATACATAATCCTTTCCTCAAATGAACATATTCCTTTGTAAGCATTTCCCTTTTCGTGTGGCAGGGTATGATATTTGAGCGGTTCGGAAGAACCAAAAATTAGAATTTACATTTTAAAAGTCAAGGTGTAAACTATCATATGCACAGGGTAGTAGCTGTAATCCCAGCAAGGTTTTATTCGATGCGCTTTCCAGGAAAACCCCTCGCTGTCCTTAAAGGAAAACCACTGATACAGCTAGTTCATGAACAGGTATCATCTGCAACTTTGATCGACGGTGTTTTTGTTGCGACAGATGACAAAAGGATTTATGATGCTGTAACCGGTTTCGGAGGTAGGGCGCTTATGACTTCTTCAAAACATGCCAGCGGTACGGACAGAGTCGCTGAAGCAGCGA
>CAYFYW010000409.1:0-2248 GCA_964347425.1 uncultured Nitrospirales bacterium | reverse complement strand
ACAGAGACTGGCGTGATAGTTGCTTATGTGAATATGGTTGGCGGGCAGGACGAACTGGTCTTTGACGGGGGCAGTTTTGTATTAAATAGGGAGGGTAAGACGATTGTTCGAGGAAGGCAATTTAAGGAAGAGCTAATCACTTTTGATCTTGAAGTTGAGGATCTTAGAAAAGGAGGGATTAAAAAAGGCGAAGCGGTAAAGGCATTGGTTGCGAAGGGAGAAACTGTTGAAAAAATAAAAATACCTCCTCTTTTTATAAAAGGACGAAAGCCGGAGATCAGGCTATTGAGGCTCCTTCCTGAGTGTAAAAAAGATACCGAGATATCCGATATAGAGGAGATTTATAGTGCGCTGTTGCTTGGGACAAGAGATTATGTGCACAAAAATGGTTTTCATGAGGTCGTGATTGGAATAAGCGGGGGAGTAGATTCTGCATTGGTGGCCGCCATTGCTGTTGACGCTATCGGGAAAGAAAACGTCCATGGATTGTTGATGCCATCTCCGTATACTTCAAAAGAGAGTCTTGAAGATGCCCGTCTGCTTGCCAAAAATCTTGGAATGCAAATAATAACAATCCCAATCAACAATATATTAAAGGCTTACTTGAACACTTTATCAAAGACGTTTAAGGGAATCAAGCAAGATATTACCGAGGAGAATCTTCAGGCAAGGATAAGGGGTAATATATTAATGGCTTTCTCCAATAAATTTGGCTGGCTTGTGCTCACTACGGGGAACAAATCCGAAATGAGTGTTGGATACGCAACCCTTTACGGTGATATGGCAGGTGGTTTTGCCGTAATAAAGGATGTGCCAAAAACCCTGGTATATGACCTCTGCAAATGGAGGAACACGTCAAGGGACAGGGCGATAATTCCCGAAAGAATTCTTTGGAAAGAACCGAGTGCTGAGCTTAAACCTGACCAGAGGGATACAGATACACTGCCTCCCTATCTGGTGCTTGACCCTATTTTAAAGGCTTATGTGGAAGAAGACCGCGATTTCGATGAAATAAAGAAAATGGGTTGTGAGGTTGAATGTGCACAGAAGATTATCACGATGATCGACCATTCAGAGTATAAAAGGCGACAGGCACCACCAGGAATAAAAATAACACCGAGAGCATTTGGTAAAGACAGGCGCTTCCCGATAACAAATAGGTACAGAGGCTACTGAAAAAATTTGAAGTTTAGAGTTAAAAGTAGAAAGTTTCAGGTTTTTTTAAATCAGAGGAGGCCAAAGTGCGCATGCAATGGTTTTTACTTGTTTCTGCAGCAGTATTTTTGTTAATCCAAATAATGCAGATATTGTTCAAAAGTTTATTTAACTCGATGATTTCATTAACAGTAGCTTTATTCACTTTATCCACTAAAATATGCCACAATACCAGTATTCAAACGTACACTAAGGTATCGAAAAATAAACTTTTTCGCAACACCTGCATTGTTCTAATCGCATTTTTTGGGTTAATCCCAACGCATGGGTGTACAGGTAACGGGAACAAAGAAGAGCCAGCAGTTTTTAAACAGGTAGCGGAGATAAAGGAGATAAAACCTCAGAAACCGGTTAAGATAAAACTGAAGCGTAACGCCAAGGGTGAGTATTCATGGGATATCAACGGGAATAATACTGACGAGATTATAAAAGCTGATAAAAAGTTAAGAGAGGGTCTGGGAAAATAGATAAAGTAAAAAATTGGAATGTATTCCTGAACCTGTCAGGAACAGGTTTGAAGCTTGAAATTTGTCTGTTGGTATTTCAAAGGCTTTGCATTTCATTTAGAAATGTATCCTTCTATGAGATGGTCTTTTCCAACTGCTTTTACCTGAACATTTTTTATAAACACCGCGTTCTTAAGCAAGGCAGGGGACTTGCCCCCAACCGATGGTACAGCGTCAAAGCCACCGATAATTTTTGGAGCAGTTAAAAACATTATTTTGTCTACAATTCCACTGGAGAGTGCAGAGGCATTTATTGATGAACCGCCTTCAATCATTACACTTGTTATATCGAGTTTACCGAGTTCTTTCATAAGGCTTTTTAAATTCACTCCCCCGGCCCTTTCTTTGATAAGCAGTACTTTATTGCCGCGCTTCCTCAGGAAATCAATTTTCCGGCCGGGTGCTTTTTTAGTTGTTGCTATTATTGTCCTTCTCTCTTTATGCCTCAGTACTTTTGCATCAAGGGGTATCTGAAGACTGCTGTCAACAATTACCCGGAATGGATTTCTACCTCCCCGTATTCTGCA
>CAYFYW010000408.1:0-2560 GCA_964347425.1 uncultured Nitrospirales bacterium | reverse complement strand
TGTAGCCGCACTTATGGCATTCTTTATGACTTCATTCTCCACGTTATCAGTAGAAGGAGAGAATGTTCCAATACATCCCCTCAATTCACCTTTTTTTTTGATAGATACGAAAACACCTGCCTTTTCTCTCATTTCGGGCGAGAGATCTGAAGGAGAAGAAAGAGTTTCCTTCTTAATCACGTATCTCTCAACCGTATCTTTTGCAAGTTTCACTACAGGATGCACGCCGCCTACTTCTCCCTTCTCAACGCGTAATCTGAAACAGTTAAAAGAGCGGTCTTTTCCACAGAATCTTCAAAGATATCAAGCTCTCTCTTCGCCTCCTCAAGAATAGCAGCAGCCCTTTCATAGGATTGCTGAATAGAGTTGTACTTGTTTAATAAGCCAAGGATATAAGATAGTTCTGATTTTGAAAACTGCTCATCTCTTATTATTAACTTTACTTTTTCTCTCTCGCCATGAGAAGCTTCCCTTAGTAAATAGATAAGGGGAAGCGTGATTTTACCTTCTTCAAGATCTTTACCGAGACTCTTTCCGAGCATCTTCTCATCTGCCATATAATCAAGAATATCGTCAGCTATCTGAAAGGCCAGTCCAAATTTTAAGCCAAATACGGAAAGGGCGTCTTCCTGCTCCTGTGATGCATTGCCAATTACGGCTCCACCGCTGCAGGCAGCCGATATAAGAATGGCAGTTTTGCCTTTTATGATTTTCATGTAGTCATTCTCTGAAATATCCGGGTTACCCTTTTTACTCAACTGTATCAACTCGCCTTCGCTCATCCTCGTTGTAGCATTTGAGAGGGCATCCATAATCTTCTGACTTTTCAATGAATTGGCAAGCCTTAACGCATTTGAATACAGGAAATCACCTACCAGGATTACAACCTGATTGCCCCATAGCGAATGAGCCGATGGCAGCCCCCTCCTTATACTGGCACCATCAACAACATCGTCATGGAGCAGGGAGGCAGTATGAATAGATTCAACACTGCAGGCAAGGATACCGGCTTTCTCACCATTATAAGCAAACATTTTCGAGCATAATATAGCAAGAAATGGCCGGATACGTTTTCCTCCACCCATCAGCAGGTGTTTCCCAACCATCGAGACAGCAGGGAGGACGACATTTAAGGTCTTATTAATTTCCTTCTCTGCTAAAGCGAGGTCATCTTTGTAATATTCCCATATTTCCTTAATTGTCATTTTTTTAATTCTAAATCCTGATTAAATTTAGATCTACACCTTCTTCGTTCAACTTGTGTATATGTTCTGGTCTAAAAGCACCTTTTTCAGTAATTATACCAGTTACATATTTTGCGGGCGTAACATCAAAGGCTAAATTTCTCACCTTCACACCCTCTGGTGCAATACGGACCCCGCATATTGTCGTAACCTCCTCAGGATCCCTCTCCTCTATCGGGATAAATTCTCCGGAGGGAATTGAGAAATCAATACTGCTTGTAGGTGCCGCAACAAAAAAGGGGACGTTATGTTCCTTACAGAGAACAGCCAGAGGATATGTTCCTATCTTGTTTGCCACATCACCATTTGCTGCAGTCCTGTCAGTGCCGACAATGGCAAGGGCAATTTCTCCCTTTTTAATCAGTGCCCCGGCGGTATTGTCTGGAATCAGGGTCACAGGAATTCCGTCCTGCATTAATTCCCATGCAGTCAAGCGGCAGCCCTGAAGCACCGGTCTTGTCTCATCAGCGATGACATACACTTTTTTCCCCTGTTCGATTGCCACCCTTATCGGCGCAGTTGCCGTACCGTATCCACCTGTAGCCAGCGAGCCTGCGTTGCAGTGTGTAATTATAGTATCACCATCATTTATAAATTGCGCGCCCCACATTCCTATCGTCTTGTTTACCTCTATATCCTCAGCCAGTATCTTATTCGCTTCATCAATAAGAAGTCCTTTAAGTTTTTCAACACCCACATCTTTATTTGAATAAAGCAGTTCCCTTAATCTATTAATTGCCCATTCTATGTTTACAGCAGTGGGCCTTGTAGAAATCATGGTTGTAAAGATGGGTTCGAGTGCCGCATAAAATCCATCAAAATCTTTCGCCTTGATACCCTGTGCGCCTATTGCCACACCCATTGCTGCTGCTATTCCTATTGCGGGCGCTCCACGTATCCACAATTTCTTTATCCCCTCAGCGACCATTTTGAAATCCGTACAGTCAACATATCGTACTTCCTGCGGAAGTTTGCTCTGATCCAGCATCCGAACTTTTCCGTCGACCATCTCTATTGTTTTAACCATAAAAAAACCTTAGTCCTCCTTCATACATTTTAACTTTTTGTTAAACGAAGCGTCATAAATAATTACGCGTTCAATAAAACGCAAATATTTAACACCAATAATGCAGTTAGAAAACCACAGAGTTTATTAAGCTTTTCAAAAATATCTTTTTTGCCACAGAGGTATGTACCGTACGGTACATACCAGAGAACACAGAGTTGTGTAATTTTATTTTTTAATTTTTTTCTCTGAGACCTCTGTGTCCTCTGTGCCTGCCCCGTTATATGTTTACTATTTTACGGGGGTTAAT
>CAYFYW010000407.1:0-8554 GCA_964347425.1 uncultured Nitrospirales bacterium | reverse complement strand
GTAGCATCCTGTATAACACCTGTGAGTAAAGATATGGAGGTTACAACGACAAGCCCCGGGATAGAGAGATTAAGAAAGACAGTTCTTGAGCTTATTTTATCAGACCACCCTAATGACTGCATGGTCTGTGAAAAGGCGGGAGACTGCACCCTGCAGGAACTAGCATATTTTTACGGATTAAGAGAAAACAGATTCCAGGGCGAAAGAAGGATTTACGAAAAGAGGGATGGGAATCCTCTCATTGAAAGGGATATGGAAAAATGCATACTCTGTAATAAATGTGTGAGAGTCTGCAATGAGATTCAGGGAGTTACTGCAATAGATATCGCATACAGGGGATTCAAATCAAAAGTATGTCCACCCTATGAGCGCGACCTGGACTGTGAGTTCTGCGGTCAATGTATAAGGGTGTGTCCAACCGGTGCCCTGACAGGTAAGATGTGGGCCCTCAAAGGCAGGCAGAAAGACATTAGGGAAGTTGATACAATATGTCCTTACTGCGGCTGCGGCTGCAGTCTCACACTGAATATAAGGAAAAACGAAATAGTAAAGGTTACTTCAAAAGAAGATACATTAAACGAAGGGTGGCTGTGTTCCAAAGGAACCTTCGGGTATCATTTTGTCAGCAGTCCTGAAAGACTAAAGAATCCTCTTATTAGGCATAATGACAGATTCAAGGAAGCTACGTGGGAAGAAGCGCTGGATTTTATAGCAGAGAGGCTCTCAAAGATAAAAGAAAAAGCCGGGCCTGACTCTATAGCAGGACTTGCTTCCGCAAGATGCACAAACGAAGAAAATTATCTTTTTCAGAAATTCTTCAGGGCAGTTATAAAAACGAACAATGTTGACCACTGTGCACGTTACTGACACAGCGCAACCGTGGCCGGTCTTGCCACAGTATTCGGTTCAGGCGCAATGACTAATTCAATCCCTGAAATCGAAAACAATGACGTTCTCCTTGTGATAGGCTCCAATACTACTGAAACTCATCCGATTATCGGTCTCAGGATGAAAAAAGCTGTCAGAAAAGGAGCTAAACTAATTGTCGCAGACCCGAGGAGAATTAATCTGGTCAGGTTTGCAGACACATGGCTGCAGCAGAGACCTGGCACGGATGTGGCACTGCTGAATTCCATAATGCATGTTCTGCTTAAGAATAACCTGATGGACAAAGTCTTTGTTCTTGCAAGAACCGAGGGATTCAAATCCTTTAAAGACAGTCTCGAAAAATACAAGCCTGAATATTCCGAAAAAATAACCGGTGTACCAAAAGAAGACATAATAAAAGCGGCTTTATTGTACGGCAGGGCCAATAGACCCGGTATTTATTACACCATGGGTATTACACAGCACACACACGGTACTCAAAATGTCTTTGCCATAGCAAATCTGGCACTTATGACAGGCAACCTCGGTATAGAAAGCACGGGCGTCAATCCCCTGAGGGGACAGAACAATGTACAGGTCTCTACAGATATGGGTTGCATTCCTGACCAGTATCCGGGTTATCAGAAGGTTTCTTTGCCCAGTATTAAAGCCAAATTCGAAGAGGCATGGGCAGTAAAACTGTCTGAAAAACCCGGCCTGACGGCGACAGAGATGATTGAAGAAGCTAAAAAGGGGAAGCTGAAAGCGATGTACATAATGGGAGAAAATCCAGCACTTAGTGACCCGGATCTAAATCATACGATCAAGGCATTAAAAAAACTGGATTTTCTTGTTGTTCAGGATATATTCTTAACAGAAACGGCAGAGCTTGCTGATGTTGTCTTGCCCGCAGCCTCTTTTGCTGAAAAAGACGGAACGTTTACTAACACAGAAAGAAGAGTTCAGCGTGTGAGAAAAGCGTTGAATCCTCCCGGACAGGCAAAAGAAGATTCCTGGATTATCAGGGAATTAAGCGAACGGCTCGGCTATCCTATGAATTATAATTTTATTGAGGAGGTTTTTCAGGAAATCGGAAGTCTCTGGCAGGCAGTGGCAGGAATAACTTACGGCAGGATATACAATCAAGGCATTCAGTGGCCCTGCCCCACCTTTGAACATCCTGGTACCCCGTATCTTTTCAAAGGAGGGTTCCCAAGGGGAAAAGCTGCGTTCAGTGTGGTAGAATACAGACCATCCAAGGAGTTGCCCGATAAGGAATATCCGTTCATACTTTCAACTGGAAGACATCTGTTCCACTATCATACGGGCACTATGATAAGAAGAGGGGATGCTTTAAATAGCATTGCAGCAGAAGCTTATGTTGAACTCAACGCTGACGACGCCCGTCGTTTGGGCCTCAGTAATGACCAGAAAGTAAGGGTTTCGTCAAGAAGGGGCGCAATAGAAATAAAGGTAAAGTTTTCTGAAAGGGTAGGAAAAGGCAGGGTCTTTATACCGTTTCACTATAAAGAAGCGGCGGCAAATGTTCTTACAAATGCGGTCCTTGACCCTATAAGCAAGATACCAGAGCTTAAAGTGTGCGCAGTAAGAATAGAAAAAATCAAGGCCAGGAAGTTAAAAGTCAGAAGTTGAAAGTTAAAAGATAAAAAATCACAATTTTGGAAAAAAAAGTCGAATTTTATAAATATTGAACTCCTTAATTTTACATTTTGCATTCTGAACTTTATTTTTTTAAGCGGGGGGCATTATGGTCAAACCAGGTTTACTAAAGAGACAGATCCTTCTTGAGGATCTGGACAAAAAAGATTTAGAGAAGATAGCAAAGACTGTCAAACGACTCACCTTCGGAAAAGGAGAATTTCTTTTCAAGGAAAAAGAGGATACAAAGGGACTTTACCTCGTACATTCGGGTAAAGTGGAAATTTCTAAAGTAACTCCTGACGGCTGGAAACAGACACTTGCAATTCTTCACAGCGGACACTTTTTAGGAGAACTCTCTATAATCGAGAAAAGAGTCCACGAAGCAAATGCTATAGCACTGGAAAATACTGAACTGTTTTTAATTTCAAAGAAGGATTTTGAACAGATGGAGGAGCAGGATACCGCCTTAACTTCGAGGATAATGAAAAAGCTTGTTTTAATACTGAGCCAGAACTTGAGACGTATGAATACAAAATTTCTAAACTCATTAATCAGCTATTAAATCAACTAAATGAGTCATTTAGTTATTTAGTAATTGAGTGATTAAAAAATGACTTAATGACGTAATGACTCAATAACTTAAATTAAAAAGGAGGGTTTTGAAAATGCCACTTGATCCAACGAAGCATGCAGACTGGGAAATCGCTGAAGCTGCAGAAAAGAACATGAAGACAACTTTTCAGCTTGCTGAAGAAATAGGTCTTCTAAAAGAGGAACTTATTCCCCACGGCCATTATATCTCAAAAGTTGATTACGCGAGAGTTCTGGAGCGACTGAAAGACAAACCCGATGGGAAATTTATTGAGGTGACCGCTATTACACCAACACCGTTAGGTGAAGGTAAGTCTACCACAACAATGGGACTTCTCCAGGGCATTGGAAAACGCGGGAAAAACGTTACGGCCTGCATAAGGCAACCTTCCGGTGGGCCTACTATGAACATCAAAGGTTCAGCAGCTGGTGGAGGACTCTCTCAATGTATACCTCTTACTGAATTCTCACTTGGACTGACAGGTGACATTAACGCAGTCATGAATGCGCATAATCTTGCAATGGTAGCGTTGACTTCAAGAATGCAACACGAATTCAACTATGACGATGAACAGCTGGCAAAGAGGAAACTGAAGCGACTTAATATAAACCCAAAAAATGTTGAGATGGGCTGGATTATAGACTTTTGTGCTCAGGCTCTTCGCAATATCATCATTGGTATTGGCGGGAAGATGGATGGATTCATGATGCCCTCAAAGTTCGGCATTGCAGTATCTTCCGAGGTTATGGCAATACTTTCTATTTTCAGTGACCTGGCAGATTTCAGAAAGCGAATTGGAGGTATTGTTGTAGCATACGATAAGAAAGGAAACCCCGTTACTACAGAAGATCTTGAGGTTGCCGGTGCTATGACTGCATGGATGCGTGAGGCCATCAATCCGAACATGATGCAGTCCCTGGAGGGGCAACCCTGCTTTGTTCACGCCGGACCATTTGCTAATATTGCCGTGGGTCAGTCATCTGTTGTTGCCGACAAGATGTGCCTTAAGCTGGCAGACTTCCATCTTACCGAGTCTGGCTTTGGTGCTGACATAGGTTTTGAGAAATTCTGGAATGTTAAGTGCAGGTACTCCGGAAACATTCCAAATGTCTCGGTTATTACCACCACTATCCGCGGTCTGAAACATCACGGCGTTAATGCAGGTGCACTACCATGCCCGCCAGGCAAACCCATCCCAAAGGAATACTTCAAGGAAAACCTTGCCTGGCTGGAAGATGGAATGGCTAATGTTCTACATCACATCAAGACAGTCAAGAAGGCAGGGGTTAATCCAGTTGTATGTATCAATTCCTTCCATACCGATACGAAAGAGGAAATCAAATTGACTAAAGCGATGTGTGAGGCAGTAGGAGCCCGCGTTGCGGTTTCCCGCCATTGGCAGTACGGAGGTGAAGGTGCCCTTGAATTTGCTGATGCAGTGCTTGATGCATGTAACGATAAAGTTAATTTCAAGTTTCTCTATGACATGAAGACCCCTCTTCGAAAGCGTGTTGAGTTTATTGCAAAGGAAGTCTACGGTGCCGATGGTGTAAGCTTTTCTCCTGAAGCAACTGCCAAGGCAGAGCGTTTCGAGAAGGACCCAAAATTTAAAGAATACACAACCATGATGGTGAAGACCCATCTGTCTTTATCACATGACCCGACTATAAAAGGGGTGCCAAAAGGCTGGACACTTCACATCAGAGATTTTCTTACATACGGAGGTGCCCGCTTTATCTGTCCTGTGGCCGGAAATATCAGCCTTATGCCGGGAACGTCTTCAGATCCCGCATACCGCCGTGTTGATGTGGATGTTAAAACTGGCAAGGTTAAAGGCGTGTTTTAGTCCAGGAAAAATAAACCATTATAGCCCCTGTTGCTGACATTTACAGGGGCTATTTTGCCTTTAAAGTGATTTATTATGTATCAGGTTTAATGTTTATAATTTAAATACTTTTTCCCCCTTTTACAAAGGAGTTGTTTTTGGTGGCCGGGAATCTCCCCAATATTTTAACAATAACTAGAATACTGCTCATACCTTTTTTTGCTTTTACACTTATTTATGAGAATTATCTCTATGCCCTTATTCTTTTCCTGGGAGCTGGCGTTACTGATGTTCTTGACGGTTCTATCGCAAGGATAAAACGACAGATATCGTATTTCGGGAGCATACTTGATCCAGTTGCAGATAAGTTTCTCTTAATGACCTCATTTATTCTCATGAGTATTAACGGGTTGATTCCAAAATGGCTCGCGATTATCGTTATCAGCAGGGATTTAATTGTTGTAACAGGCTGCCTCATTCTTTATTTTGTTATCCACAAGTTAAAAGTTGAACCGACTTTTTTGGGAAAGGCTGCGAATGCATGTCAGTATCTCTTAGTAGGACTGGTTCTTTTATATCGTAATATAACGGATGGGCTGCTCATTCCAACGTATCTTTTTGTTATAGTTGCTGTGGTAACCGCCGTATCAGGACTTCTTTACATTTACAGGGGATTAAAGATTGCCAATACTGGAAGCGTATAAGGATGGTTCAAACGGTTTAAATTATTCAAGCAGTTCAAGCTGTTTAGATAGATTGAATTATTCTTAGTAATAATATGTAAGTTAAGATTTGAGATGAACACAACTATTAGTCACGTCAACGAAGGCAGTATTGTACATAAAGCAGGTATTGAAAAAGGGGATATAATTGTTGATATTAACGGAACCCCTGTCAGAGACATCATAGACTGTATGTACTATTCCAAAGATAATGTCCTTGACCTCAAGATTCAGAGAGGGAATAAGATACTATCATTTAAGGTTAAGAAAAAGGAAAACGCTGACCTTGGTTTAACCATAAAGCCATTCAAAACAAGGTCCTGCAGAAATAAATGTATTTTTTGTTTTGTTGACCAGCTTCCTAAAAGCATGAGGAAGCCCCTGTATCTTAAAGACGACGACTTCCGCATGTCTTTTCTTTACGGTAATTACATCACCCTTACTAATCTTTCCGCATCGGATAAGAAACGCATTTTTGCACAAAGACTGAGCCCGCTTTATGTTTCAGTACATACAACCAATGATGATTTACGAAAGAAGATACTCGGTGTTTCCAGAACCCCTGATATTCTTAAAGAAATACAGGAACTTACGTCTCATAAAATAAGGATTCATGTCCAGATCGTGCTGTGCCCCGGCTTAAATGACGGAGAAGAGCTTCTAAAGACTATCAAGGACCTTCAAAAATTTTATCCATATGTGGCATCTTTAGCTGTGGTTCCGGTAGGGCTGACAAAATTTAAAAAAGCTCATATTAAACCGGTTGAAAAATCTGACGCTATTAAAGTCATTGAAACTGTCAGGCAATTCAGGAGAAGGTTTAAGAAACGCTACGGTGACCCTCTGGTCTATCTTGCTGATGAGTTTTACATTAAAGCTGAATCCCCCTTCCCTTCTCTTAAGGAATACGGGGACCTGCCACAAATCGAAAACGGTGTCGGAATGGTGCCCGTTTTTCTCAACTCAATAAAGAAACTTAAAATTCCAAAGAAAATAGAACCCCGAAAAGTGGCAACCATTTCCGGAACCGCATTCATGCCGTACCTTGAAGAATTTTCTCAGAGACTATATTCAATAGAGGGTCTTACATTAGATGTGTTGACAGTCGAAAATAAATTTTTTGGCACAACGGTTACAGTTACTGGTCTTCTTACAGGAAAAGATATATTGAAGACCATTATGGGCAAAACAAAGGCAGACTGCCTGCTCGTACCGGATGTAACCCTTCGGGACCGGGAAGACCTGTTCCTGGATAATGTTACATTACAAGAACTGGAGGAAAGTCTGGGTATGAAAGTCATACCTGTAGAATCAACGCCTGAAGGACTCTTAAAGGGGATAACCGGTGAATATAAGCGGGAAAACTAAAATAACCGGTATTTTCGGATATCCCATAGAACACACGCTTTCGCCTCTGATGCACAATGCGGCGTTTAAAAGCCTGAATCTTGACATTTGCTATGTTGCTTTTAAGGTCTTGCCACGGGATTTGACCGATGCTGTGAAAGCTGTCAGAGCTCTAAATATGTCTGGCGTGAACATAACGGTACCGCATAAAGTAAACGTGATTCCCCTTCTTGATGAGGTTGATAAAGAGGCCGCTTTTATCGGCGCTGTAAACACAGTCGTCAACAAAAATGGAAAATTGACAGGTTATAACACGGACGGACGGGGATTCATGAGCTCTTTGCAGGAAGAAAAGATATCTGTTGAAGGGAAAGATATATTTGTAATCGGCGCCGGCGGGGCATCACGGGCAATAAGTTATTATTTGAGTGAAAAGGCTTCAAAAATATTTTTATACGACATTGACAGAGCCAGGGCCGAAAAATTAGCAGGCGATCTCCGCAAGATCCGGACGAATATATTCCTTCTTGATAATACAGAGGAAATCCGTGGGCCCCATATAATTATAAATGCAACACCCCTTGGTCTGAAGCCGGAAGATCCCCCACCCTTATCCCCGGATTTTATCAGACCTGATATGGTCATATGCGATCTTGTCTACAAAAAAACAAATTTTCTGCGACAGGCTGAAAAAAACGGTGCAAAGATACTCGATGGTTCCGGCATGCTTTTGTGGCAGGGCGTACTTGCCTTTGAGTTATGGACAGGCGTAAAGCCGCCGGTTGATGTCATGCGCAGGGCTCTGCTGTCGGGGATCAGGTAAAGATATTTCAGTATATGTGCTGATTGACGCTTTCACCTGCTACTCATTGACTGAGAGGAAACAAGATATTGACGATTACTGGTCGAAAGGTTGTGTAATGTTTGCAGACAATCCGGCTTTAGGAGCAGGAGGAGCCTTCCGGCTCCCCTCTGCTCGGATTGTATGTAAAGCGGTGGTGTGTATGGGCAGCATCTGTCTTACCTACCAGTGGAGGAAGTTATCTGTGCCTCACACTTTTGAAACTACAAGAAAAAAGGAGCTATAAAAATATAGCTCCTATTATTTTAAAGCATCCCCAACAGTCTGTAGTTTGAACCCCATTTTATTTGAAATGAAGCTTATTTATAATAATTTCAGTGACTTAAACCCTTCCAGGCAATGCCTAATGCATGCGTATTATCAAGATGTCCGCTTACATTATAACTATTTGTAACCCCACGTGTGGATGACCCTGTTTTCTATCGTTTATTCTTTGGGTTGTTTCCTAATTCTTACATATTCTACTCCACCAATTAAGTTAACCAAAACCATCGCCGCAAACATCATCAAAGAGATACTTACTGCCTGGTTAGAAGTAACCCCAAGCTTTGTAAAAAACATATTAAAGAGCGTAACAAAACCAACTTCTCTGATACCCAAGCCCATATTTGTAACAGGAATTGCTGACAATGCATTTATTATGGGGACAAAAATAAGAAAATAAATAATCGGCACCG
>CAYFYW010000406.1:0-4245 GCA_964347425.1 uncultured Nitrospirales bacterium | reverse complement strand
ATGCCCTCTGACTTGATCAGGGGTTGGGGATGAAACTTAGAGGAAGCCCCGCCCTGTGGGCGGGGAGCTTCACTTAACAGGGTTGTAAAAAATGCCTGATGAAATGGAAGAAATAATATCCGAATTTGTTACAGAAGCCGGGGAATCGCTTGATACAATTGAGCCCTTATTTCTTGAGCTCAGGCAGAAAGGGCGGGATGCCGGGCTTCTTAATAATATGTTAAAGTCCGTACATACTATAAAGGGTGTGGCGGGTTTTTTAGGGTTTCAATCATTAGTGGACGTTGTCCATGCAACAGAAAATATTCTCAAGAAGACCGGAGAGGGAGAAATTACGCTATCGAAACCGTTGATGGATTCGGTTCTTAAATCTGTTGATATGCTCAGGTTGTTATTGCGGCACCTCAGGGAGAAAGACGGTATTGAAGAGGATACCGCCCCATTATTACAGGAACTGAAGAATGCCTTAAAAAAGGCTCAGTCAGAGTCTATCCATACGAAGGAAACACTGATACCCGAGCAGACACCTAAGGTAACGATATCACCTCCAGGAGAAGTAAAGCAGACACCCAAGATAACGGTATCACCTCCAGGACAAGCAAAGCAGACACCCGGGGTAACAGCATCACCTCCCAAAAAAGCAAAACAGATATATGGAAAAAAAGAGCCGGCGCCCGAAGAGGCCGGGCCGGAACCCATGGATACGGCCCGGACACCGGGGATTGATACTACCGTGATTGACAGGGTTACTGATCTGGCATGTGAAATGGTTATGATAAGAAACAGGCTCCTGAATCTGTCAGAATATTTTAAGCAAAAATATTCCGATGATTGTGAAGGTGAAGCCCTTCTGGAGACTGTCTCGTTCCTTGACCGCGTGACATCCGATTTGCAGCTTGCTGTCATGAAGATGCGTATGCAGCCGATCACGCCGGCAGTAATACAGACATTGATGGTTGAAGTTGCAGGGATCAAATATGCAATACCCCTCTCACATATAGAAGAAATCCTGAGGGTTTCACAGCAGGAGATTAGTAATATTGCAAATCAGGATGTAATAGTTATACGTGATAATGTCTGTCCGCTGTTTGTGCTGAAAAGTATCCTTGGATTGCCCCCTGTTGAAAACCCTGATTCTGAAAACCTATATGTGGCGGTTGTTTCTGTTGGAGACAATAAGTTTTGTATTGCTGTTGATAAACTTATAGGCCGGGAGGAGGTTGTGATAAATGCGCTTGATGACATTGACATTTCATCCCCTTATCTACTGGGCGCTACCATAAACGGAGACGGAAAAGTTGTTTTTATTCTTGACCCTGTTAGTATGTCAAGGAATCTTATAGATCTTACCTCGGTATGATTGTTTTGGACAGTAGTGAGGTAATGTCAAAAGTTGTATGAGAAAACAGGTATATAGGTAAAGGTTAGGAAGCCGGTATGGTAGTTTGGTGAGGGTTAAGTTGACGCCAACTAATTTGCCTTTTGGCTAAACCGGCATCCCTGCCTGCCGGCAGGCAGGTTTACCCTAACCTGACAACTTTTCTTTAAAAAACTTTTGACAATACTCAGTAGTGATACAGGGAGATAAATATGGAAACTTCAACCGCGGCAGACGAGATATTGCAGTTAGTGACATTCACCCTTGAAAACCAGGAATACGCAGTGGACATCCTGAAGGTACAGGAGATAAACAGGTTGACTGAAATTACCAAAGTACCAAACCCGGCACCATATATTGAGGGAGTGATTAACCTCAGGGGCAAAGTCGTCCCTGTAATAAACATCCGGAAAAAGCTTGGATTCAGCGAAAAAGACATTGATGAAAATTCAAGGGTAATAATAATTGATATACCGGGCAATACCAGAGGGATTATCGTTGATGCGGTGTCAGAGATTTTGAGCATACCTTCGAATATCGTAGAGCCGATGCCGCCGATGGCACCGAATATGGACAGGTCTTTTATCAGGGGCATAGCAAAACTGGAAAACAGACTCGTAATACTTACTGATATAGATACATTGATAGGAGTCGACGTATAACCAGACTGGCAATTAGGGTTTTAACCCAAAAAAAGCATTAAGAATAATGCAGGTGTTGTGAACAAAAATAATTTTTGAGACTTTTATAAAAATATTTTTTTCCACAGAGTTCACAGAGGTATGTACCGTACGGTACATACCAGAGAACACAGAGTTGTGTAATTTTATTTTTTAAATTTTTTCTCTGAGACCTCTGTGATCTCTGTGGCTAATTGTAGTTTTCGGGTTTAAATATTATTAATATGGTTCTCCCCGTTATATGGTTAATATTTTACGGGGAACTCTGTGGTTAAGTGCATTTTTCAGGTTAAATAAAAAAAAGAGGGTTCTCGTTATTTTGAGCAGTAATAAGGAGACTTAAAGATGGAAAACAGGGGTTTACCAATATTAAAAAGAAAGATACTGTGGCTTCCTGTCAGTATAGTGGTTCTGACATTCCTGTTATTAGGAATACTCCTCACAAAATTTATAGTAAATAACGAGCATATCCAGTATATTGAGGGACAAAAGGAGCAATTATATACCGGGCTTTTCCTTATGACCTCATCACATCAGCCGGCCGACGCTATGTTTGAGTTTAACGGTGATGAGAGCACCATTGCTGACGACATCACTAATCAGGCAGGACATCTGGGGATTAATGCCGTATATTTTACTAACCTGGACGGCCGGCTTATTTACCCCGGGGAAGCGGATTTCCCGGATGATTTAAGTTCTATTCTCAGCAAGGCAGAACAGACACCGGGCGCTGTCCGTATCCTGTTTAACGGCAATAGAATCTTTGGTTTTGCACCGATTATCGATGTTGAAATCCCGAAAGGGTTTCTTGTTTTTGCAATTGATGTTCCGGATAAATTTGTCGAAATTGCAGCCTCGACATTTGGCAGTGAGTCGACCTCCAAAGATAAAGGCCGGCGCACAGCCTTTTCTTTGTATCCTGAAAATGTTCATAAGGGACCTTATGCACAAAGTTTTATCAGGAAGGTGTTATTTACAATGGCCGCAGTCCTGATTCCGGGTCTTCTCATTATTTTCCTTGTGCTTGACTCAACATCCCGAAATATTGTTCGTTCTGCAAATCAATTGCTCAGGGCCATCAATAAACTTGCAGAGGGTCATCTCACTCAGGAGGTTCAGGTTAAAACCAGGGATGAAATCGCCCAGTTGGCTCAAGCCTTTGATAAGGCAATCCACAGGCTCCGTGATATGGTGGATAAGATAGCCGCCCGTTCCGGACAGGTTGCCTCTTCATCTCGGGAACTGTCAAATGCCTCTCAAGATATAGCTGCCAACTCCCAGAATCAGGCCATCCGGATTAATCAGGTATCCTCTGCAATGGAGGAGCTGAACACCTCAACCGCAGAAGTAGCAAGAAACTCCAGGCAGGCCGCTGATTCAGCAAAGGAGGCAGCAGAACTTGCTGCCAAAGGCGGAGGTGCGGTCACCGGGACTATCAGTGGGATTAACCGGATACATCGGTCAGTCAACGAATCCGCCGGAACGGTTGAAACATTAGGTAATGAGTCTGAACAGATCGGAAAGATCATCAAGGTGATCAATGATATTGCAGATCAGGCTAATCTCATGGCATTGAATGCAGCTATTCAAGCTGCCCGGGCAGGAGAGCAGGGAAGAGGGTTTTCAGTAGTGGCAGGTGACGTGAGGAAGTTGGCGGACAGGATTGCTGCAGTTACAAAAGAGATTGGAGACATGATTAAAGACATTCAGGACAATGCCATTGGCGCTGTAGAATCCATACAGAACGTGACAAAAGAGGTAGAGTCAGGGATGGCATTAGCCGACCAGGCCGACAGGGCCTTAATAATGATAGTGGACGCAGTCCAGAAAGTTACGGATATGGTACAGCAGATTGCCGCTGCTGCTGAGAAGCAGTCCGGTACAGGGGGAAATGTAGCATCTGATATTGAGTCATTAGTCAATATAACCAGGGAGAATGCGAGTAATGCCCAGCAGTCTGCCGCAACCTGCGGGAAACTCTTTACAATGGCATCAGAACTACAGGACCTGGTTAGTGAATTCAGGATTCAAAACAAAATAAACAGCGACAATGACGGATGAGGTTAGATGCGGTAACCACTAAAGGCGTTTACAGGCATTGTAAACGCTTTTAGTGACTTATACTTAATATTATTGATACTATGAATGTCTTCCAGACAGGGTCACTTTCTTTTACCAGAAAAGAAA
>CAYFYW010000405.1:0-5135 GCA_964347425.1 uncultured Nitrospirales bacterium | reverse complement strand
ATTGCTGCGGTCCGGTGAAGAGATGAATGAAGCAAAATGGATCTTAATATTTATCTTTGTATTGATTACGGCCTCATGTATGCAAGCGAGAAACACAGTCCCTTCTCTGCAGGTTGTTTCATTTGTTGATCTCGGCCGCTATACAGGAACATGGTATGAGATAGCACGATATCCTCATAAGTTTCAGAAAGGCTGTATCGGGAGCAGGGCTACGTACACCTTAAGAGATGACGGGAAGTTGTCTGTGTTGAATGAATGCTATGAACAGTCCGACACAAACAAACTCCGTTCAGCAAAAGGGAAAGCGTGGATTGTGGACCAGGAAACGAACGCAAAGTTGAAGGTATCTTTTTTCTGGCCCTTTTCAGGTGACTACTGGATAATAGACCTCGGAAAAGATTATGAGTACGCTGTCATCGGACATCCCGAGAGAAAATACCTGTGGATTCTGAGCAGAGCGCAGGTTATGGATGAATCAGTATATGAAGGGATACTTAACCGGCTGCAAGAACAGCATTATGACACATCACGATTGATGAGAACTCAGCAATAAAAGGAGAGCAGGTGCCAAAATTTGTGCTTCGTCTTCAATTAGGTGAAGGGGCTCAGGTTCTCACTGAGGGGCAGATGGTCGTTCCTGAAAGATTGATTCAGAGCGGATTCAGCTTTTCTTTCGATAATATCGAAGATGCTGTAAAAGATTGCATTGCCGGATAATTATGCTTTTCTTCTTTTTATATCACCCGCGAGCACACCGCAGATATAAGAACTCATATCCAAACCCTTCTGCGCTGCTTCTTTTTTTAGCCTTTTCTTCATATCTTCTGGTATCTTGAGGTTATAACGAATCACATCACACTGATTCATCCATCGAGGTTGAATTTTATCTCTTTCTGTTTTCTTCTTCATTCTGCGAGCATCTCCTTATCCTGTTTTTTGTTTATCTGTTGAAGTTTTTTCAGGAAATCATTATTTTCCGGTACTCCTTTCTGTATAAACCTGATGATGCCATTCTTATCTATGAGATAGGTTATCCTTTCTCTTCCATAGAGTTTCTTAAGCGAACCATTACTGTCAGATACAAGAGGAAAGGTCAAACCATATTTTTGTGCAAACCGCTTATGTGTTTTAAGGCTGTCCGAACTGACTCCGATAATCTGAGCATCAAGTTTTTCAAATTGTTCCAGATCCATCTGGAATGCCTGCATCTCTCCGGTTCAGACCGGGGTGAAATCTGCGAAGTAAAATGCTAGTATCACATGCTTTTGACCGAGATAGTTCTGGAGACTGATTGTTCCCTCCGTTGATTCAGCGTCAAATTGCGGCGCCTTGTCACCGACATTGAGCGCATGAGCAATTGAGGGTATCACAAAAAAAACAGCTATCATCATACACATAAAAACTTGTTTCATAATTCCTCCTCCAATATGTCTCTTAGATTTAAAATACGTTAGTACTAGAAAACTGTGAATGATATATGTCATGTCATTTCGAACGTTGACATCATTTTTTTCGTTCAAGAATCCCGGCAATTCTGTCAAGAGCGATTTTGCATATATACGCATATGGAGCTGCCAGGAGCGGGATTTCGAACGTCAACAGGCAGAACCCGTTTTCTCGTGATTCAACTCGGTGCCCGGTTGCAGGGATGCCGACTACATCCCACGACCAGAAATGCCCCTCTTCATACTCTGTGATCAAAAATGGGAGCCAGATCCCGCCAGCAGTCTTGACCTTCCCTTTGGTACCCTTCCTGATAAAACGATTTTCTGATTCTACTGCAGAAACAGAAGGTCCCCATTCGGGCCAGGTATCAGTATCGGTAATAAGCTCCCATATCTGCCCGCATGAAGAGTAAAATGAGCGGTTAACCTTTGCGCGTAAGAATGATATTTTAAACACCAGATTAATCTCTTAACTAGTTATTTATCAGTTATAAGATGCAATGTCAATGAATATGTGATATATAATTAATAAAACGCATGCAAACAATATTTGGAATATTATGTATCGCTGTCGGGGCATTCGGTATGGCTGTGTACCCTGCCATGGAAAAGATTATAAGCACAGACGAGAAAATTGCCATGCTCTTTGGGTTCGTTATGATAGTATTCGGCTTTATCATTATTTATGGTGACCGAAAGAAAAGGAATAGCAGAGATCAACGAAATAAAAAAATTGATTATAGACTTCAGCTCTCCTGATGAACAGAACCGATGGGAGATCATTAAAGATAAGATTAAAGGAGGAGTTTCATCAAACTGACTGTCTTGCCCGGAAAACAAGACAGTCCTGTTTCAGGGCAATGTGTCTCTCGAAAACAACGGAGGCTTTGCCTCTATGCGGACTCATTCTCGGAAATTTCATCTGACCGGATGTAATGAACTCATAGTCAGGGTAAACGGAGACAGTAACAACTACCGTCACCGTTCAGAGAGCGGTCATGCATATGATGAGGTTGCGTATCAGACGGTTTTTTCGACAGAACAGGATCAATGGACAAAGGTCCGTCTGCCATTTGAGCGGCTCCAGCCCGTTTCCAGGGAATGCTTGTTGAAGACGTACCTCTGCTTGACCTGGCTACTGGTATGAGAGGTGTATTCGTGATTGCTGACAGGCAGGATGGACTGTTGCAGCTTGAGATCCAATGGGTTAAGGCTTATTCATGAGAAAAAGAAACGATATCTCACAACTGAAAAAGACCTTATCAGACCTGCTAACAGCACAAAAACTAGCGGTACTTTCTTCATACGGGGAAGGGCAACCCTATGCGAATATCGTGGCTTTTGCAGCAACGGATGACCTTAAACACGTTATATTTGCAACTACCCGGTCAACCCGGAAATTTGCAAACCTCTCTCAAGAATCGAAGGTAGCGCTGTTGGTCGACAACAGGACCAACGTTGAAAAGGATTTCTCCTATGCTGTGGCAGCAACGGTGCTGGGCAAAGCAGAAGAAGTCAGCAGTTCAGTGAGAAAAAAATATCTGGATATCTATCTCGGGAAGCATCCCCATCTGAAGGAATTCGTCTCGTCCCCTTCCTGCGCACTGCTGGCGGTGAGCGTTGACAAATACTATGTAGTCAGCAGATTCCAGAACGTGCAGGAACTCCATATGTCATGAAATGCATTATTCCTGTTCAAGATATCAGTGAGAGGGACATGAGCCGCACAGGAGGAAAGGCCCATTCCCTGGCTGTCATGATACAGAAGGGATTGAATGTACCCGCGGCAGTTGCCATCACGACCGAAGCTTATGATACATATGTGACTGCAACAGGACTGAACACACAGATTATGATGGAACTGAACAGAAAAACCTTTGACGATATCAGATGGGAAGAACTGTGGGATATATCTCTGAGAATAAGAAACAGGTTTATTCATACCCCTCTTCCCGGGAAACTTAATGAATCCATCAAGGAAGCTCTTGAAAAATATTTTGCAGGGAAATCAGTTGTCGTGCGCTCTTCGGCGCCGGGTGAGGATACATCGAAGAGTTCCTTTGCAGGCCTCCATGAATCGTTTGTAAATATAAGGGGAACTGAATCAGTTATCGAGCATATAAAACTGGTCTGGGCATCACTCTGGTCCGATGCTGCCCTTCTGTACCGGAAAGAGCTAGGACTGGATGAAAACAGAAGCTCAATGGCGGTCGTGGTGCAGGAAATAGTCACCGGGGATGTATCGGGAATAGGGTTCGGTCAAAGTCCGAATGACCCTGCCCAATGTATTATCGAAGCCGTATATGGCCTGAATCAGGGGCTGGTAGACGGAACGCTAGAACCGGACCGCTGGATACTGGACAGAGCTGCCGGGAAAATCATATCTCACACTGCAGCTCAACGGACCAAGGCGTTTTATCCCTCTGCCGGGGGTACAGAACTGGCTTCATTGCGTGCTGAACTGCAGAACAGCCCCCCTCTTACAGATGAAAACGTCCGGACTGTCTACAGTCTCCTGATGGACACAGAGGACATATTCGGACTGCCACAAGATGTTGAATGGACAATGAAAGAGAGCACTCTATATGTCCTTCAGTCAAGACCGATCACCACTCTTTCCGGAGGACAGAAGGATGATCAGCGGGGATGGTATCTCAGCTTGAAACGAAGTCTCAAAAACCTGAAGGACCTGCGGAACAGGATCGAGAACGAACTGATACCGGACATTCAGAAGGAAACAGAGGCCCTTGCTGAAGTCGATTTAGCCGGCATGACTGATGATGACATGCGGCATGAAACTCAACGCCGAAGGGATATATTTGAGAAATGGAAAAAAGCCTATTGGGATTACTTTATCCCTTTTGCCCATGGCATGCGTCTTTTCGGTACGGTCTATAATGACACTGTCCACCCTGAAGATCCCTATGAATTTCTTTCCCTCCTTGATCAAAGAAGTAATATCATAAGCATTCAAAGGAATGACATTCTGCAGAAAATGGCTTGCCTGACGCGGGGAAACAACAGCCTTGTCAAGGCACTGCAGTCAGGTGATTATTCCGACGTTCAATTCAGCGCACTGTTTGCGCAGTTCGTCGCCTCTCACGGAGACCTGCTTTGCAGGTCCCCGCGCTGTGAAGAGGAAAGACCGGACATTATCAGGATGGTTATTGATATGTCGTATTCAGACATGAAGAGCAGCCGCGGAGAAGATGAAAAAGAAAAGAAAGATGAAGCCTTTCTCTCCTTATTTGAAGGCAGCAGCAGAGAAGAGGCAAAAGCAATGCTGGATATCGGAAGGGCAAGCTATGCAATGCGGGACAATGACAATATCTATATGGGAAGACTGAAGGCACGGGTCCTGGAAGCTGAAGAAGAGATGTCTCGTCGATCAGGGACGGTCTCGAGAGGAGCATCATCAGCTGTTTATTATGACTCCCTGAGCTTAGATAATCAGGGGTCTGAATCAGTAAACATGCCGCGAAACGAAAGAGAAGGCTTTCGGTCACAAACCCGACAGATCACAGGACAGCCTGCAGGTCCCGGATTCGCAACAGGACCTGCCCATGTGATAAGAAATGTATCAGATTTGATGAATTTCAGGAAAGGCGAGGTGCTGATCTGTGATTCCATAGATCCCAATATGACCTTTGTGGTACCTCTTGCAAGTGCCATTATAGAGCGGCGGGGAGG
>CAYFYW010000404.1:0-5058 GCA_964347425.1 uncultured Nitrospirales bacterium | reverse complement strand
TATAACACGAATGAGTGCCAGTACTTAAAAACTGCAAATGAACCGCAGTAGGCACAAAAAAATATCTGAAAATATTGTGTTTGCAAGAAAAAAGATTTAATTGGTGAATATTCGTGTAAATCAGTGGCTAAATAAATACAAACTATGAAAGAAATCATAATCATAAATCTGACCCGTATAGGCGACCTCCTGCAGACAACGCCTTTAATGGCAGGGCTTAAGGAGGGAATCCCTGATTTAAGGCTTACACTCGTGGCCAACTCCTCTTATGTTGAAATCTGCAAGGGCATTTCATTTATTGACGAACTTATTGTTTTTAACATCAAGGGTTTCAAAAAAGATGTTCTTCAGGGACAAAAAAGTCTTGTGGAGAACTTTAGATTTTTAGAAGAGCTGGTAAGCGAGATCAACAAAAAGGAATATGATATGGCGATAAACCTCACTCATTCCACTGCAAGCGCCGTATTAATATCGTTGGTCAGGGCCAGGGAGTTAAGGGGTTTTACCATTGATTCTGAAGGCAACAGGGCAATAAAACATCCATGGATGAGATATTTTTTTAATGTTGTGCCCAACAGGGACTATAATCCGTTCCACCTCGTGGATATGTACCTTAAAGCAGGTGACATGATGCCGGAAAGGAAAGGATTATTTTTTGAGGTATCAAAAGAGGATGAAGAAAAGGCTGAAGCGCTTTTAACAGAAGAGGGGATTGTGCAGGACGATATTCTTATCGGACTTCAGCTCGGTGCAAGCAAAAGTGATAGAAGGTGGCCGATATCATACTTTGCCACACTTGCCGCTTTAATGACCGCGGCTTTTGGCGCCAAAATTCTGCTCTTTGGTTCTTCCGCTGAGGCAGGTCTGGCCGAAGAGTTCAAGATGTCTTCAGAGGTAAAGCCATTAAACCTTATGGGTAAAACCAGTCTCGGGGAACTGTCCGCCCTGCTCAAAAGGTGTACACTGCTTATCAGCAATGACTCAGGGCCGCTTCACCTGGCTACTGCAGTCGGGACAAAAGTAATAGGTATATTTTCAGTAAACGCCCATTTTAAGGAAACGGGTCCCTATAGTGAGGGCTGCTACGTTGTAGAGGCGGATCTGCCGTGCGTGCCATGCGGTTTTGACGTTGAATGTAAGGAAAAAGTATGCAAGCACATTATAAAACCCGATGCTGTCTTTGAGCCGGTAAAAGAGGTGATAGAGGGAAAACCGGCAATTTATTCGCCTGATTCGCCTTTATGGGACAGTGTTCAGGTCTATAAATCACATTTTAGAGAGAACGGTCTTCTGGGGTTTTACCCGCTTATAAAACGCCCTCTGAGTAAAAAGACTTTTTACTCCCTTCTTTACAGGGAGGTGTGGGGCTCGACGCCTGACAGGACTGACGGCAAAGTAACTATGCCCTTTGAGAATTTGTGTACAGAAATATCTTCCTTTTACTCATTAGACAACATCCAGGAGATCATAACCCTTCTCCGGAAGGACATTGAGACGATTCAACATCTCGTAAATTTGGCATATAAAGGCTTAAACCTTATCAACCTTATTGCTAAGGAGAGTAAAAGGCAGCATATGAACGTCCGAAAAATAAGAAAATCAGGACAGCAGATAGACTCTCTTGATAATGAAATAGACCTTCTCGGTCATGCCAATCCTTTTCTTCGACCTCTTGTTTTGATATTTACATACAGCAAAGAAGCACTTGAGGGCAATGATTTACTTATATTAGCCAGGGCTTCTCGCAGGATATATAAGGACCTGCTGACCCATTCATCAGACATGCTTCAACTGCTGAAGGGACTGATGCCTTTTTTTGAATCAGCATCAGAGAAGAAAACCTGTGAATTGGTGTCCGGGAAATGAGAGAAAATGAAAGGGGAGGGAAAATGGCAGAGCCTGAAGAGAAATCTGATAAAGAACACAGGGGCGCAGAGCTTCTGAAGGTCATGAAAAATAGTGTTAAGGACGCCGGGGACACGGCAAAAGGGCTGGTACAGCTTTTTAGAGAAGATATTCAGTCCCTCAGGATGGAAGAGAACGAAAACATGTTTACCAGGTTCAGGCAGAACATCCTTGACCTTCAATGTTTCCTGGAGTATATCAGGGAACTCAGAGGAGGAATTGATTACTTTAACGGGCTCAGTCTTCCGGTAGATCCCATCTCGTCCCAGGGGTATGGCCTTAATCTTTTCAAAGAGATGCTTTCGGCCTTTATGGCAAGTGACTGGATAATGCTCTCGGATCTCATCGAGCATGAGCTTTGCCCTTTGTTACTCAAAGAGGATGAGTGGCTGGATTCCCTGGAAGAGAGGTTACAGGAGGTTTAGGGGAATAAAAAAGTATATTTCATGGAAAAGTCTGCATAACCTGACAATTTTTGTCAATAAGTCATTCCCGGAGACGGCTCACAACTGTCAAGCCTTGAACCTTGAAACCTGAAACTGTGAACCTGGGTAATTACTAAAGTTTTTTAGTATATCTACCGATAAAGATTAGAGAGTGGTATGTTCACAATAGGAGATATTCGTATAGCTGTTTAAAAATGATACATAGTGCCAGGAACCAAAAGACCGTAAGGAGGTAATAATATGGCACTTCCTGTTCATATAAGGGACGTGATACACCTTTTTGAGAAGAGTCCTGAGTTAAAGGCTTCCGCTAATGTTAAGAAGAAGGATAATGAGGAACATCAGGATAAAGTAAAAATCTCAACAAAGGCTAAAAAGAAACAGATAATCGAGCAGGCAAAGAAAACAGTAATCAAGAGAATTAGGGGGGCCAGGTAAAGAGTGGAAAAAAATAACTTTAAGATCCTCGTTGCCGAAGATGATGAAATGGTAAAAACCATGATTGCCGGCGCCCTTTCAAAGGAGGGGTATTCTGTTGTTGCGGTAAGTGATGGAATTGCTGCTGTGAAGCTTCTCAGAGTTGAGGAGATTAAACTTGTACTCGCCGATCTCAGGATGCCCGGCGCTGACGGGATGGAGGTGCTCAGAGCCGCGGTGAGGGCTAATCCTAAGACTGCAGTTGTTGTCATTACTGCATACGGGACCCTTGATACCACACTCAAGGCAATGAATGAGGGGGCGTATGATTATATTGTCAAGCCGTTTGTAATGCAGCAGCTGCTTATGGTGGTTAGAAACGCCTATGAAAGGGCGATTCTGATTCGTGAAAATGAAGAACTTTCAGGTCAGCTCAGGGAAACACATCACAATCTTGAAGATTTTAAAGCTCTCAACGGTAACAAAAGGTCAGTTCTGATTCATGAAAATAAAGAACTTTCAGATCATCTGACAGAAGCACATCGTAATCTTGAGATCATTAAAGCCCTCGGCAGCAGCAGCCACGTTTCCATAACAGTGGCGGCTATTGAACATATTAAAAAGATGAGGGAGCTATTGTTGCAGCAGAAACAGAAATTTTAAAGAAAAGACATATCAACAGTGAAAACCCAAAAAATATTAATAGTTGATGATGAGTTAAGTGTCCGCGAGCTTCTCAGTGAAATGATCACGTATACCTGCGGTTATCCTACGGATTGTGCGGTTGACGGTCTTGACGGGCTGGATAAAATTCAGCATAACGAATACGAACTGGTATTTACAGATATGAAAATGCCCCGTCTTAATGGATTAGATTTCCTTAAAAAAGTAAAAATGCAAAAACCATACCTTCCGGTTGTTCTTATAACTGCTTATTCAAACATTGACCTTGCTGTAAAAGCGATGAAAGAGGGGGCTTCAGATTTTGTAACCAAACCCTTTAAGCCGCAGGAATTGAAATTGATTATTGATAAACTCTTGAGCGAGAAGATGTTTCTCAGTGAAATTGCCGAAGATTGTGACTGCAATATGGTAATGGAAAAATTGAACTCAAACCTCTATCAAAAGCTCCGGGAGATAAGCACCCTCTATTTTGCGAGTGCAGAACTGGATGAGATATTTGATAATAAAGAGTTGTTTGAGAAAACCGTAGATATTGCGGAAAGGCTTTTCAAGGTTAAAGAGGCATCATTTGGAATAGTGCAAGATACCAATATTGAGATTAAGAATGCTGTTGGTTGTGAAAAAAAGATGCTGCCCATAAAGGGGACAATATTTGAGAAGGTATTGAGGACCAAAACCTACTACATAGCCCCGCCCGGAGAAATTAACCCTCACAACGGCGCTCCCTTAAACTCTCCATTTTTTTCAATACCGTTTATCCTGAACAGCAAGGTTGTGGGGGTCCTTAGTCTCTCAAAAAAGATAAACGATATGGAATTCGGGGATAATGAGATATTACTTGCGATGGCACTTGCAAAAAAAGCAGGACTCAAGATGGAGAATAACGCCCTTTATGAAAGTATTTTTAGCAACCTGATGAATACACTTAACTCATTGATAACTGTTATAGGCGTCCGGGATTTTTATACAAAACAGCACTCCGAAAGGATAGTGGCTTATGCCCTTGGTATAGCTGAGACCATGCAATGTGGTGAGGATATTAAAGACATCATAAGGGTCGGCGGATTCCTTCATGACATAGGGAAAATAGGTGTGAGTGATACAGTTCTCCTGAAGCCAACAAGGCTTAATGATGATGAGATTGCACAGATAAGGATGCACCCTGTTTTAGGAGACAATATAATAAAACCTCTCGGTTACTTCCCAAAAGAAAGGTTAATCATCAGACATCACCATGAGAATTACAATGGTACGGGTTATCCTGACGGTCTTGCTGCCGGAGAAATACCTTTTATTGCCCGGATTGTCAGTATAGTAGATACCTACGATGCCATGACAACAGACAGGCCTTATAGAAAGGCTCTTGGCCACGACGTTGCCGTAGCCGAGCTTCAAAGGTGTGCGGGGACACAATTTGATCCAGAAATTGTTAAGGCGTTTTGTAGCAGACCCCCTATGAGTAAAAGTGATATGAAAAAGCATTCAGATTTAAACTATTTGGGCCATTACATTCAGAGGGAAAAAGTGGAGAGTTATAATCAATAAGGCATGTGGTTCAACAATCTCTTAAGAGCAGCGGGGCAGGTGGTAAAGAATGTCGGTTGAG
>CAYFYW010000403.1:0-9637 GCA_964347425.1 uncultured Nitrospirales bacterium | reverse complement strand
AAATCAAGCACTCAATGAAATATTACTTAAAGCATCGGTTTTCCCTTTTCTATTAATCTCATGTGGTTTTATTCTCACATTGACCATCTTGATTCATCTGGATAAAAGCATCACAAAGCAAAAGAACACCGACCGTGAACTTAGGGTATTTACTAAAAAACTCCAGCACAGCAACCGTGAATTGGAGAATTTTGCTCATATTGCCTCACACGACCTTCAGGAGCCATTAAGGAAAGTAGTAGCCTTTGGAGACCGCCTGATATCCACGTACACTGAAATCTTAGACGATAGGGGACGTGATTACCTTAAAAGGATGCAGAGTGCGTCAATGCGGATGCAGACTCTGATTAATGATCTCCTTACTTTTTCCCGGGTTTCAACCAAGGTGCAGCCCTTTAAACCTGTTGATCTTACCAAGGTGATGAGTGAGGTAGTCTCCGATCTGGAAGTAAGGATCGAAAAAGTAGGTGGACGTGTCGAAATCGGTGATTTAACTACAATTGATGCCGATCCGTTGCAGATGCGTCAACTTTTACAAAATCTTGTCGGCAATGCGTTGAAGTTCATCACAAAGGATACGCCTCCCGTAATAAAGATAAACGGCAAGGTGATTCATGGCAATGATGGCAATTTACCAAGATATGCCTCTGATGGAAATCTTTATGAACTGACTGTAGCAGATAACGGCATAGGATTTGAGCCAAAATATGCAGATCGCATATTTGATGTTTTTCAACGTCTGCATGGCAGAACAGAATATGAAGGGACGGGAATGGGTCTTTCAATTTGCCGTCGCATTGTCGATAGACATAGTGGAAAAATCAAGGCAAAAAGCTCCCCGGGTGGAGGGGCATCGTTTACTGTTGTACTGCCTATTAAACAAAAAAGAGGAGGGAACTATGGATACAAAAAGTAGAGAAATCACAATCCTGATGGCCGATGATGATGAAGATGACCGTCTCATGACAAAGGAGGCATTTCAAGAGGCTCGATTGGTCAATGATGTGCGCTTTGTCGTTGATGGAGAGGAACTTCTTGATTATCTGCATCAACGCGGCAAATTCACTGCCCCAGATGCTTCACCACGGCCTGGCTTGATCCTTCTTGATCTGAACATGCCAAAGAAAGACGGACGTGAAGCGCTTAAGGAAATAAAGTCAGACGAAACTCTGAGGCAAATACCGATTGTGGTGCTGACAACGTCAAAGTCTGAGGAGGATATCTATCGTACCTATGACCTTGGTGTAAACTCATACATCACAAAGCCTGTTTCTTTTGAAGACATAGTGGATGTTGTAATAGCCCTGACACAATATTGGTTTAAGATTGTTCAACTACCACGTTCCACGAGATTAGTCAGATAGTGATATGAGTAAAGAAGAGGTAAAGGTACTTTTAGTTGATGACGACGAAGACGACTACATAATCACTAGAGATCTGCTTTCTGAAGTAGCAGCAACAAAGTACGACATTGAGTGGGTCCGGACCTATAACGCAGGTATAGAAGCAATCAAATACAACAATTATGACGTGTGTCTTCTTGACTTCCTGTTGGGTGGACGCACAGGACTCGAACTGTTGCAGGAGGCAATCGCAGATGGCTGCACGGTACCAATAATCTTGTTGACTGGAAAAGGAACCCGCGAGGTAGATATGGAGGCGATGAAGGCCGGGGCATCGGATTATCTATGTAAAAAAGCAATAACTGTGCAGTTATTGGAACGTTCAATTCGTTATGCTATTGAACGTAAGCGGTCAGAAGAACGTATTCTCCAAATGGCATACTTCGACATCCTGACAAATCTTCCAAACCGTTCCCTCTTTCACGATCGTCTGAAACAGGCGTTAGCCCATGCTGAACGTTATAAAGTAAAGATTGCGCTACTATTTCTTGATTTGGACAATTTCAAACGTATTAACGATACCCTTGAACATCGTGCGGGTGATTTGTTGCTGCAGGCAGTTGCTGAGCGGTTGTCCAACTATGTGCGTATGGCTGACACGGTTGCCCGTCAGGGAGTAGAGGCATCGACAAGTACCATTGCTCGTCTGGGAGGAGATGAATTCATCGTGTTGCTGAAAGAAATTAACTCGATGCAGAACGTTGCAAAAGTTGCTCAACGTATTCTCAGTATAATATCTAAGCCATATCGACTGGAAGGCCACGAGGTATTTGTGACTGCCAGTATCGGCATAGCCTTATACCCAACGGATGGAAATGATGCAGACACTCTTCTCAAGAATGCTGATACGGCAATGTATCACGCCAAAGAGCAGGGAAAAGATAATTTCCAGTTTTATAAGCAGTCGATGAATGCTTCTGCGTTCGAAAGACTAATTTTGGAGAGTTGCCTGCGGAGAGCAATGGATAGGGAAGAGTTCCTCCTTTACTATCAACCCCGAATGGATATCCGTACAGAAAAAATCGTTGGAATGGAAGCGCTGATACGCTGGAATCATCCTGAAAAGGGACTGCTTCACCCCAGAGAGTTTATTCCGCTTGCAGAGGAAACCGGCATCATTCTGCCTATGGGTGAATGGGTTTTGAAAACCGCTTGTGAACAAAACAAAATCTGGCTTGGAAGAAATCCTTTTCATACGCGTATTGTCATTTCTTTGAACCTTTCAGGACAACAATTGAGACAGGATAGTTTTATAAAAATTGTTGAAAAAGTCGTGGATGACACTGAACTGGATCCCAAGTATATTGAATTAGAAATCACGGAAAGTGTCATAATGAAAAATCCGGAAATGACTATTACCACGTTGTATAAGTTAAAAAATATGGGGCTACGTCTCTCAATGGATGACTTTGGAACAGGGTATTCTTCATTCAATCATCTAAAACGTTTTCCGCTGGATATCATAAAAATCGACCGTTCCTTTATTAAGGATATTACCAGAAACAGCGAAGATATGGCTATTGTCAAAGCAATTATCGCGATGGCACACACTCTGAAATTAAATGTAATTGCTGAGGGTGTTGAGACAGAACAACAATTGGCGTTTTTACGTGAACAGGGATGTGATGAGATACAGGGGTATGTATTGAGCCGTCCAATACCTGCTGAGGAAATTCCAAATTTTCTTGCGAAAAGAAAAGATGTATTGATATAACTCTTTTTTCTCGTTTTTGAAACTCGGATACCTACAAAAAAGGAGGAAAAGAATTTATTTCAACAGCTCGTAAAGTCATAAAAAAAACACGACATGTTAAAATAATTTCCCAAATGGAGAAAAGACGCTCTGACAGAATAGGCCTTAATTTGAAAGCAAAAATTGTCTCAGGCGGCAAGGTGTATAATGGATTTATAAAGAATGTTTCTGAAAGCGGTATAGGATATTTGATTACCTCCTCTATTCATATCTCAAAAGATTTTACTCCCATAAAAACAATTGAGCTAAATTTTCAAATTCCTTCAGATGAAATTCTAAAATTAAATTGTGAGATAATATGGTTTTCAAGAACTTCACCTGATGCCAAAATATTGACCTTGGGTATGAAAATTATAGATCCGCCTTTAAAATACTCTGAATGGGTGAAAAATTTATTTATTAGGTAAATTAACGAGAGAAACGATTTTTCATTCCTTAATTCTTTTTACACAGAAAATTTTGTGCTGCCCCGGAAAAACTGCAGGAGTTCCCCCAGAAATGAGAGACCAAAAAAGATAACTCTCATAGAAAGAAAACCAAATTAACAAGTGGTCGTGCTGCATTGTTTTAAAAAATGGGGGGGGAACTCCTGGCTGGAAAAAATCCTGTTGACATATCCAGATAGTTATTGTAAACTTTCTCTGTTTTGTCCCTGAATTCTTAAAATATTTTTATACTGTCTTTAATTTTTTTTATAGTTAGGATACAATACTTAAACAAGGTAAACGTAATAATGCATACCAATGAGGCGATTTACCGTAACTATAATATTCTCACTGATTCTTATAAGTCATATCTCATTTGCAAAAGAAAGAGAAGACAATAAATTGACGTTCGTTGACGAATCGGTAACGGACACTACCGATATCCACTATACGGGTAAATACTGCACAGAGTGTCATGAAAAAAAGCCAAAAGAAGGCGGTGATAAATTTATAAAGTTCGGGGGTGATTTCACCCAGTTATGCAGGTGTCACGGATATAAGCCAGGGGTCTATATACATCCGGTAGACATAGAACCCTCTGAAGAAAAAAAGGCAATGATTCCCGATGACCTGCCTCTGCAAGACAACAAAATCACCTGTAGAACATGCCATCATATTTATTTACAGTGCCAGAAGAGCAGGCGATTCAAACGTATAAATAAATGGTTTCTCAGGGGAGCTCCTTATATACGGAGAACAGACCTGTGTTTCAGATGCCACGATGAAGCAAAATACAAGATGCTCGATCCTCATGAACAGTTAAATGAGAATGGCGATATAGTCAGAGAAAAATGCTTATACTGTCATGTAGAAAAGCCTGATGAAAAATATGCGACTTATAAAAGGAGGGAGGGAATCCACGGTGAAGAAGTTAAACTCATCGGGAATCTTGAAGTGATCTGCCACAGATGTCACGTGAAGCAAATTATGAATCACCCTATAAATGCAAATCACCTTCGCAAGCCTTCCAGCCTGACGTTAGGTTTAATGAAAGCGGCAGAAAAGCGGTTCGGCATAATACTTCCACTCAGTTACGATGAAAAAATTACCTGTATCACCTGCCATAATCCGCATGAAAAAGGCGTAATTCCCGGCGAGAAAGCCTCGGCAAAGGGTGCGAGTGAGAAATACCGGCTTCGTCTGCCTGGCAAAACAGGGGAGATATGTTTGGCGTGCCATAAAAATAAAGGGGGTATAGAGAGTTGAGCCATTCAAAAACCTTAATTAATCCATTCGGAAAGCTCCTGTGGGGCTTTACTGACACCTTCATTAAATCATCCGTTTTGTTTACCCTGTTACTCTCGATTCCTTTTGCTGCTTCAGTGCTGGCTGCGGACAAGGAAAATTGTCTTATGTGCCATAAATATCGTTTTATTGGAAGAATTGACGAAAATGGGAAAAAAATGAATTATAATGTTGATGAAAATATCTATTCTAACAGTTTCCACAGAAATGTCGCCTGCAGAGACTGTCACACCTCAATAACTAAACTTCCACATGACCCGGTAACAGAAGAGGTTAGTTGTGTGCAGGAATGTCACATCAAACCCCCTTTTGCCAAGGAAAACTTTTCCCATAAAAAAATAATGGAAGTATATGACAAGAGCGTCCACGGCATAAAGGAGGACGACCCTATTGAGTTAAGGGCGGCAAAACCCTATTGTAAGTATTGCCACCTCAATCCTTTATATACAAGGGTTCAGGAAGAAAGAATTGCGTATGAAGAAACATTAACCCGTTGTTTGAACTGTCACGAAGAAAAGGGTGTGACACAGGCGTATAAACACATCACACATCGACTGCGACGTAAAACCTCGCGCTCACCACAGGAGATCGTACAGTTATGCTCTAAAAATTGTCACGAAGATACTGAATTAATGAAAAAATTCAACGTCACAAAAGAGAGTCTAGAGTCAGTAGAAACTTATAACAAATCAATCCACGGTACATAAGGACAACCGCAAAAAAACCTGTGAACAGTGTCATGAAGATGTAAACGAGAGCTTTATCCAGATTGATGTGCACTCAGCCATTACGCGTGAAGAAAAACCGGCTTTATTTTTTCTGAACATAGTCCTAAAGTTTGTACTTTATGGAACGGTTTTTGGCCTTATAGGCCTTGCAATACTTGAGACATTAGGCAGAAAAAAGGATGGTATTAAATGGCAGTTAAGAGGCGGCACCACATGGCGCGGAGAATCAAAACGCGGGCATAAGACTTAATTAGTTCACAGATTACGCATCCGTGAAATCTGATGGTTTATGCTTTCATATAGATTAAAAAATTACAGGAGGGACTATGGTGACTTCTTCTGAAAATATTGAGATTTCTTCTAGAGAGGATTTAGCCGAAGCCGATTATACACATGTTGAAGGTGTGGGAGCAGTCCCCAGGGATATTTATACTCATGTAAAGTCAGATCCCCTGGGTGACCTGCCGAGATACTCAATTCATATCGTTATTCAGCATATTCTGATTTTCACTACATTTCTCATACTGGCTTCAACAGGGCTCCCTTTACATTTCAGTGATCTCTGGTGGTCACCTTATGTAATGTCACTTTTTGGCGGACCTGATTCAGCAAGGTTTATCCACAGAGCATCAGCATTCATAATGATCCTTGCCAGTTTATATCATCTTGGCACAATCGTCGCAGGAACGTTACACAAAATTCTTAAAAAACAGTTTGATTACAAAAGAACACAGATTCCGCGCCTTAAAGACCTTCAGGACCTGGTTCATGACCTAAAATATTTTCTTGGACGTGAGCGGTATCGCCCCAAGATGGACAAATTCATGTATAAGCAAAAACTTCACTACCTTGCCATCGTATGGGGGACATTTGTAATGGTAACTGCAGGTTCAACACTGTTAATTCCTGAGACAATGGCAAAGATCTGGCCTGATCCCCAATTTTTTCAGGATCTGGCTCGATTAATGCACGCTGATGAGGCAATTATGGCTATGACAGTTGTAGTTTTCTGGCACTGGTCCAATGTTCACCTTGTGCCAGGCAGATTCCCCCTGCAATGGACATTTTTAACCGGCAAGATAACAAGGGAACATCAAATAGAGGAACATTTTTTAGAATACCTGAAAAATCTCGGAGAAATACCTGAAGAACGGGAATATATGAAAAAACTTTTGCAAGAAAAAGGATTTGAAACAGGGCGTCACAAAAATGCCGTCCCTTGATCAGTATAATAAACAACTATACAGGAGGTGACCTTTAAGTGCCAGGAGAACCAAAACGTTTAGAACATCCCCGGATAGTCCTGATAATCGGATTTATTTTTAAAATAATTACACTTTCTGTATTAATAGGTGTCCTGTATCATCTCACCTTTGCCCCTCATGGTCCTGCGGTTCTAAGACCATTAAAAACAAAGATTGAGGAGAGAGACAGGTCTGCAATCCTAGAAGAGGTAAAGCGCCAGGAGGAATATGAGATACACAGGCACTTTCATAATATAGTTGAATACCCCCAGCTTCCTGAAAACGTGAGTCCAGTATGCTATATATGCCACTCTGACTATCCCCACAGCAAAAGCAAAAAAATCAGGGCGCTCCTTAACATGCACACACAGTTTTTTGTATGTGAAACGTGTCATATAGAAGAAAAAAAAGGAATGGAGATAGTGTACAAATGGTATAATCCCCTCGATGCTGATCCTCAGGGCCCTTTTTTCGGAACATCCTATGACGCTGAGACCGGAAACCTTGTTGAAGTTGAGGATAAATTCTCTAAAATCGCAGCTTACTTCAAAAAAGATGACACACTTGAGTCAACCATCCAGAAACAGGATGCGCCATTAGCCCTGGATTACATGAAAGTGAGAGACAGGCTTACCCCTGAGCAGAGAGATAACGTTAAAAAGAAATTTCATGTGCATATTAAACCCAAGGGACATGAATGCAAGAAATGTCATTCAAAAAAAGGCATTCTTGACTTCAGAAAACTGGGATTTGCCGAAAACAGGGTTGTGGATCTGGAGCAGCTAAATATCACCGGCATGATAACAAAATACGAAAAATTCTACATACCAAAGCTTTTTGCAGATTAAAGATGAGACGCATCACCTCGTTTTGATCTTGTTGTGAATGAGGAAGTAGTGTATACATCATATGTTTATAAAAAAAAAATCGCCTTCGCACTTCTCCTCTGCATCCCTGTCATTTTTGACATCTCATACGCCGTAGAATGTGTTAACGTAAAAACCCTCTTTGAGATCAAGCACGATCTGAACCAGCCAAGTGACGTCTCGGTAGGCCCCAACAGGGATATCTATGTGGTAAACGGCGTTGACAACAGAATAATGGTGTTTGACAGTAAAGGCAGGTTTAAATTTGCCTTTGGCAGGGAGGGTACAGGAAAAGGACATTTCAAATATCCCCTAGGAATAGACATATCCGGTACCGGAAATGTATTCATAGCAGACTCTGGCAATCACAGGATTCAGGTCTTTGATTTAAAAGGCAAATTTTTATATATGTTTAAAGTAAGGACAGGCTCCGGAGAAAAACCAGCAGACCCTGTCGATGTCCTTGTCTCTAGACTGGAGGGCAAACTCTACGTATCTGACAATGACAACCATAAAATAAAGGTGTATAAACAGAACGGTACTTTTGAACATGAATGGGGTAAGTTCGGAGAACTGCCCGGGGAGTTCAGATATCCGGGAATCCTGGCCCTAAATCAGTACAACGAGGTATTTGTCGTTGATGTGCTGAATACAAGGATTCAGAAGTTCGATCCATTCGGGAAATTCATTTCTGACATAGGCTCGTGGGGAGTACTCCCGGGGAAATTTTTCAGACCAAAAGGGGTGGCAATAGACAAGAACAACGGGGTATTTGCCAGTGACAGCTACATGGGGATTCTCCAGGTATTTACTGATCTGGGTCGTTTCATAGGCGTTATTTGTGAGAAAAGCAAAAAGAGACAATTTAAAACACCTGCGGGAATTTTTATAGATAAAAATGATAGACTATTAGTAGTGGAAATGCTGGGTAACAAGGTATCTGTATTAAAAATTTTAGAATAAAAAAACAAATCTCTCGCAGTCAAAGTGTTAAAAAAGAATTGCTGGGACACCAGTCTGTAATCTCAATGTCAAAGCTCAAAAAACCAACTATACGCCGCATCATTAACTCCCTTTTCACCTCCTTGTTCGTAACCGCTATTTTTATGCTCACCAATGCAGATCCTCTCATAGCAATCGAAGTGTCCTCAAAAAGAGATTGCGTTGTCTGTCACATCATGTGGATGGACGATTTCAGAACTGACAAGGAAACCCTGATTGAGTGGCAGCCCGGAAACGTCCTCATGAAAGATACCCAGGGCGTTGTAAGTTCTGAAGAGATGTGCTACAGCTGCCATGACGGGTATGTAAATGATTCCCGATATATAGTATGGAAAAATAACAGGCATCCAATATTCGTAAAACCATCGGGAAATACAACAATTCCCCCTGATTTTCCCCTAAGTGTAAGAGGTGAACTATACTGCGGAACCTGCCATTCTGCGCATGGCATGGGCGCAGCCCCCCATGGCAATCCCATGGGTCTGACCTCTGTCTTCAGAGAAACACATATTGATTCAAGCCTGTGTGAAACATGCCATAGAAATGAAGCTGACTACAAGCTTTCCAACAGTCATCCACTCCATTCAGCAGCAATTGAACTGCCTGATGAACTCTTCAGGTCCGGAAGTAAAAAGGCAAAAGACAAAGACACGGTAATCTGTCAGACCTGCCACAAAGTGCACGGTGCCAGGGGAGATAAGATATTAATATTCAACAATAAAAACTCGGAGTTATGTGTAATCTGCCATGAAAAACAAAAAAATCTGCTCGACACCAAACACGACCTGCGCGTAACACTCCCTGACGAAAAAAATATCAGGCAACAACCGCTGTCAGCATCAGGGCCCTGCGGGGCATGCCATATCCCCCATAACGCACCTGGTAAAAAACTCTGGGCAAGGCCGCTGAGA
>CAYFYW010000402.1:0-5728 GCA_964347425.1 uncultured Nitrospirales bacterium | reverse complement strand
CCGATGAGGTAATCTGTATAGGACCTGCACCATCTTCTCAAAGCTATTTGAATATTCCCGCAATTATCACTGCTGCCGAGATAACAGATGCTGAGGCAATCCATCCCGGTTATGGTTTCCTCGCAGAAAATCCGCATTTTGCAGAAGCCTGTATAAATTCCGGAATAACATTTATAGGACCCTCTCCTGAAAATATTCGTCTCGGTGGTGATAAGGCCAAAGCCCGGCAGACAATGAAACACAAAGGTATCCCGGTCGTGCCGGGCAGCGACGGATCCCTTCCTGACGAAAACGCTGCACTAAAAATAATAAAAAGAATCGGTGTTCCGGCAATCCTGAAAGCCTCTGCTGGTGGAGGCGGCAAAGGGATGAGGATAGTTTATGACGAAAAAGATATGGAGAACGCCTTTCACATGGCACAGCGCGAGGCACTTGCCGCGTTCGGAAGGGGAGAGTTATACATTGAAAAATACGTCCCTGAAATGAGACATATAGAAGTTCAAATCCTCGCTGACAATAAGGGCCGTGTAATACACCTCGGTGAAAGAGACTGTTCTATTCAGCGACGGCATCAGAAACTGATAGAAGAATCTCCCTATATCTTTTCAAACCCTCGATTCAGAAAGAGAATCGGAGAATTGGCTGTAAAGGCATCAAGGGCTATGAGATACAGGAACGCCGGCACAGTTGAGTTCATCGTAGACAGCGACGGAAATATTTATTTTATGGAAATAAACACAAGGATTCAGGTTGAGCATCCTGTCACCGAGATGATCACGGGTATTGATATAATAAAAGAGCAAATAAAACTTTCTGCCGGAGAACCTCTCTCACTGAAACAGCAGGATATAAAGTTTTCGGGGCACAGCATTGAATGCAGGATAAATGCTGAGGACCCGGAGAGTTTTATCCCCTGTCCGGGTAAGATTACGTTGTTTATCCCACCGGGAGGTCCGGGTATCAGGGTTGATACAGCGGCATATTCGGGTTGGGTTGTTCCTTCACACTATGATTCCCTCATTGCAAAGGTTATTACCCACGGTAAGGACAGGGATGAGGCTGTTATGAGAATGCGCAGGGCACTCAATGAATTTATAATTGAAGGCATTGAAACCACGATACCCTTTTACCTTAAGATTCTCGGCGAACCTGATTTCCTGAACGGTCATTTTAATACCCATTTTCTGGAGAAAAATAACAGCGCAAGAAAGAAAATGGTCTGAGTCTCTATATCAGCCCCGGTTCATCCGGGAGAGAGACCAATTATTCAGTTGTTCCTGCGTCGAATCCAAGGACTGCCTGCTTTGAAAAACCTGTTCATGAATAACGGAAAATTATATCTCATAACCGACAAAGCCATATCCGGACTCAGCCATAGAGAAATAGCCAGACTGGCAATAAGTGCGGGCGTCAGGATAATCCAGATAAGAGAAAAAGACCTTTCCAGAAAGGAGCTCTATAAAGAAGCCGTTTCAGTCAGAAGTCTTACCTTGAGATACGGGGTAACACTTATCATTAATGACTATGTTGATATTGCACTGGCTGTCAATGCTGACGGTGTCCACCTCGGCCAGAAAGACATGCCCGTAAAAGAGGCAAGAAAAATACTCGGCAAACATAAGATTATAGGTATGTCGACTCACAGTTTAAAGCAGGCCCTTGATGCTCAGAGAGCAGGGGCTGACTACATTGGTTTTGGCCCTATCTTCCAGACGAGCACAAAAATTGCCGGCTGTCCAAAAGGAGTCAAATCCCTGATTAAGATAAAACGGCAACTTAAAATACCCCTTGCCGCTATCGGGGGTATAACTCTTGAAAACGCCTGCGACGTCCTGGGGGCGGGGGCCGAAGCATTGGCAGTGGCTTCGGGAATTCTCTCGGGAGATATAAAGGCAAACATAAAGAAATTCTTATCAGTCATAGAAAGCAGAAAGGGGTCGGGTCTCAACGGGCTGTTGCCCAAATTATAAAACTCAACAACTGTTATTCTGAACTCCCATTCTCCGTAGGTTTACTCCGAAGGATGAATGTTTCAGAATCTAATGAAACAGTAAGTTATAAGACCCTGAAACGATACTGAATCAAGTTCAGCACAGGGTTCAGGGTGACAATACAGCGTTTGGGCAACAGCCCGTCAGCATTTGACATTGCAGGGACTTCATGATAAGGTTCAAACATGGCAGGACCTCTACGATTATCCTTTGAAAGTGCTGTTTATCGTCAGTTGGCATTATACTTAATTAAGAAACATACTGCCCTAAATCTTAAGGAAATAGGTAATATCAGATCTGTCCAAAACAGGAATACTAGAAGGCGGAATGCCTCATAAACACAATAAACCCCGCACACTACAGCGGGACAGGTCGGCATGATTGATCATATACAACCTTTATTCTCATGAACATACGTTTTTTGAAACAATTCTGTTTTGACGTTTCCAGGTATTTGAAACGTCTCTTTTTTAAAGGTGCCGTTATTGTGTTTCTTTACCATCCCGCTTTCTTTATTATATTATTTTGCCAGTACTGAGGTAATATGTGTGAAATGGATTACGCTGCGGTCTCACAGGCATGTGCGAGATGTAAAGATAGAGTTCGAATGGACGGAAGAATTTCAAAGATGAAGAATGTGATGGAGAAAGAACTAAAGGGGTACTGTTGAATGTTGAGACCTGACCCCTGTTTTTTGCTCATTATTGCTGTATTATTTCTCAGTGGTTTCTCTAAATCTCCGGCAAGAGAAAACAGCCCTTCCCCGGACACTTATGCAAAAATCCAGAGAGACAGGATGGTCAAAGAGCAGCTTATTCCACGTGGGATAAATGATAAAAAAGTCCTTGACGCAATGTCAGAAATCCCGAGACACCTTTTTATCGATGAATCTCTCAGGCATAAGGCATATGGCGATCACCCTCTTCCCATCGGTGAAGGCCAGACCATTTCCCAGCCGTATATAGTTGCCCTGATGACGCAGGCTTTAAACCTGAAACCGTCAGACAGGGTGCTTGAAATCGGCACGGGCTCCGGCTACCAGGCAGCAGTCCTTGCAGAGATTATCAACGATGTCTATACAATTGAAATAAGAGAGACGCTCACCAGAAGGGCAGGGCAGCTTCTTCGAAAGCTCGGTTACAAAAATGTCGAAACAAAATATGCTGACGGTTATTTTGGCTGGCCGGAATATGCACCCTTTGACGCCATCATTGTAACTGCATCTGCAAATCACATACCCCCGCCTCTCATTAAACAATTAAAAGAAGGGGGGAGACTGATTATCCCGTTAGGGAGGACCCTTTATCACCAGACCCTCACCCTTGCAACAAAAAGAAAAGGGCAACTTGATATCGAGCAGATGGGAGGCGTGCGTTTTGTCCCCATGATTGGTGAGATGCGGAAATAACAAAAGCAAGCTATGGTGTCAGGTCTTGACATGATACATATAATATGATATGGTCATCTTCAAAGCGATAAGATCCTGCTTCTCAGCGTGATTGAATCCACGCAAAAAAAATCTTTATGTTTATGGAGAATCCACGCAGTAAGAGTGTATTCTAAAAAGGTGCGGGATAAATATAGCGAGGAGGATTTTTTTATTTTATGGCAAGACCTTTAAGAATAGAGTACGAAAATGCATTTTACCACATAACTTCGAGAGGGAATGAAAGAAGGGATATTTTTATAGACAAGAAAGACTATGAAAAATTTCTTTTTTACCTTGTCCTTATGCAGGAACGCTATAAAATAATAATTTACTGCTATGTGTTAATGAGCAATCACTATCATCTATTGATAGAGACTCCGAAGCCTAATTTGTCTCGGATGATGCGAGACCTTAATGGTCATTACACGATATACTTCAACAGGCATCATAAACGATACGGCCATTTATTTCAGGGGAGATACAAAGCTATACTTGTAGACAAAGATAATTATCTCCTTGAGCTTTCCAGATACATTCATCTTAACCCTCTTAGAGCAGGCATTGTATCTAAACCCGAGGATTACCGCTACAGCAGTATGCATTATTACATAGATAAAATAACAGTTCCTATATGGTTGAATGTAAATTTTGTTTTAGAACAGTTTGGGGATATCTTACAAAGACAAAGGAGTGCTTATAAAAAGTTTGTTTATGAGGGAATCAGTGCGTTAACTAATCCTATAGAGGATACTTATGCATATTCTATATTGGGTTCAGAAGATTTTATAACGAAAATAACAGATAAATTTTTAAGGAAGAGAGATATTTCCAACCAAGTGCCAAAAGTTAAAAGATTAAAATATGGTAAGAACTTAAGTGATATAGCCAGGGTTGTAGTGAGCTACTATAATATAGATATCAGAACATTAATTAAAAGGAAAACCAAATTCAATAGCGGCAAAAAGGTATTTGTTTATCTTGCAAGAAAGTATACTGATAATGAATTAAATAAAATAAGGGGGTTTCTTGATAACAGCATAACAGAGGTAGCTATAAGTAAGCTTTTTAGTCGCACTCAGGAGGAAATAGCCAAACACAAGAGTTTCAAGAAAGAGATTGAAAAAATAGAGCGGTTACTTTTTGATAAGGATGATATGTATCAAGTCAAGACCTGACACCATTTAAAGAAGCTCAAAACTTTCAACAGACTCCCAGAATTTTTCCTCGTATTCACCAGAGTTAGAAGCATACTGGACAAAAAACATTTTTTCCGGTGAAACTGTAATACTCCCCATAATGAAGATACTCCTGTCGCGGTTTGATGCTCTCACAAAAGGGATATCAATTCCGGCAATATTTTTTCTGAATTGTTCTGTTTTATAGCGCTGTCTTGAAAAGGCTGATGCAAGACTCCCTATTACGCGGTCATTGTTTCCTGCGTCTACTCCTTTTGTATCAATATACATCATTGAATATCCTATATCTCTGCGATTGTCAGGAGTGAGAGTAAAAATCAGTTTGCCTCTTGAGCCACCGAGCTTTTCCATTTTAAACATGGCTTTTTCCTTCATTGTAAAATCGTACTTGTCCCATCCCTCAGGTATATCCATAGTAAAACCAAGTTCGAGGTTTGTATATGAAGTATCTGTCCATGTTTCATTGCTGGAGAACATTCGGTAGATAACAAATACAGATAAAACTGCAACTGCCATTATGATGAGTGCAATGTACAGGCCTGTTTTTTTGTTTTTACCTTCCGGGACATCTGTTTCTGTTGCATACGGCTCTGAAAATAATTCGGGCTGTGGCTGCGCACTTCCCTGCATCTTCTCGGCCTTCCATCTCTCGTATTCATCACGATTCTCAAATTTAGGCATAATCTCCTCCCTTTTTAACCGGGCGACAAAACCTGTAATATTTAAACATATCCTTAGTATAAATCGGTCAAAATAAACAAATTCTTAAGCTAAAAGGCAAAAAAAGACCCTGAAATATCAAGGACAAAAGAGGATGTTCCCTTTTTCATAAGATTGAGCAGACGGGGGGGTGCGTTTTGTAAGGTGCGAACGATTAATCTCTCATGAGTCCCCTCAGTGAAACATATGCCATAAAATACGCAGCTGCCCCGAGCCAGAGGACTGTTTTAAATCCAGATACCATTGCCAGCATGATGGTGAGTATCGGTGCAAGTACGGACAGACAGCCGTTTATTGCCCATGCCCAGGGGATTAAGGCCTGATTTCTTTGTCCGAGGAGGTAAATACCGGTGGGAAAGGGAATCCCCATACATAAACCAGGAGGTATCAGT
>CAYFYW010000401.1:0-2219 GCA_964347425.1 uncultured Nitrospirales bacterium | reverse complement strand
CAGGCTGCAGGCCTGAAAAGGTAAAGGTGATAGTCACTAAGATATCCCCAAACTTTAATTCCCCCCCCGCCTGCCATTATTGTTCCCCATAGACTTTCCCACGTATATTCAGGATTCATAAACCAGTCCGACTCTCCAATAACAACAGGTTTGTTGAAAGAATCTGCTAATAGTCTCAGAGTCTTATAATAGCTATCTTCAGTATATGGGCCCCAGGCCTCATGCAGGGACGGTTCAATATAATCGGCGGTAGAAAGTTCGCTTAATTCCCGAACGCCCTTGTTCAAATCGTTTAAAGTTGGTGTTGGCTTCCCTCTCGGATTAGTCACAATCGGAGTGATAGCAATTGGCTTATCAGGAATAATCTTCCTACTAAACATTGACATCTCCTCATGCCAACTATGATACTCTGTGTCTGCTGATCTTGTCTCAGACCAGAGCTGAATACCCATTACTTCGGGTCTGCTGTTTAAATATCTTGCGTTATACTTGATGTTATTGCGGAAATACTGCTTCATCGAATCATTCGTGAAGAATATATTGCGAGCTTCTCCGTGGTATTGGTCCTTGATCATCTTGTTGTCCCTCATTTTTGCAGGGAAAAAATCCAGGACCGGATTACTCTGTGCATGGTATCTTGATGAGGATGTTAATGACTGTTGGTCTCCAAGTGAAATGGTTGCGTATATTCCAAGTTCTCGACATTTATCAAGCATTGAAGTAAACATGGCATATTTCTCTTTTGAATATTTGCCACGATGAGTTTCAAGATTTGCATTATTAAGAAGAATCCGTATATGGTTAACTCCGTTTACTGCCAATTTCTCAAGATAATGCAACACGGTATTAGTTTCTGCGGTCCATATCCATGACCAGGTGGGAACAAAGAGATGGTCATCCATCTCGTTAGTGGGGAATTGGAGAGAAAGCCCCATCAGGAACTTACCTCTTCCATTTTTATCAATAAAATATCTCCCCTCAGGACCAATATTCAGAGGTGCTGAAATAGGTCTTGGAGGAAATTCTGAAGTGACTACCGGGAATTTTCTGTCATGGCTCACTTTTATGTCCCTGACTTTAATTGACATGTTCTTCGTTGAAAAGGTGAATTCCGTCATATCGCTCATTATCAATGAACCAGGAACTGAGAATTGATATGTTGCATTACTGTCGTCACGCCCAATGTAGGTATATCCTGAAGAGTGACCCTGAAATGTCCCTATCACTTCGTCTCTTACCCTCACAGTGCCGAAGGAAAGAAAATTCGCTGAAAATTCAACTTCTAATAAGTGGTCTCTTCCGGTTTTTGTAGGGATATTTATTCTCCACTGCCTGCCTGGCTTAAGTTCGGTAATGACTTTATATGGAGCGAAGGTGTTCTTAAACCCGTAGCCGTTAACCCTAATCCACCCTTTATCTGAATAATTTTCAACCTTTATCTCGTGACTGCCTTTTCTGACAGGCACTGATATGATTTTTGGTTTTTTAAAGTCTGCGCGTGGTTTACCGTAAGATTTAGCGTAATCATCGTAGTCAGTTGCGTCAAATTTCATGTCGTATGCAATTTTGCCATCAATTGTTATTCTCAGATGAGGGGTTGCTATGACAGATCCTATGGCCAAGATGAACATCCCTTCGTTTGCAAGATGAGCGGTGATTACGGGTCCTTTGCCTCTCTTTTTCCAGTTCGGTTTTGGATGGAGAGCCCTGGGGAAGTCTCCCTCTGAACCACTCACGATACTGCCACTGCTGTCTATTTCTATAGCGGGTTCATGACCGGGCCTTTCAAAAATTCTGAGCGGCGTGAAAATAAAGTCCTTCACTTCTTTGGTGTTTCTAATAGCGGTTTCCAGATCGGGTATCCGATCCTCATGTCCGGCTTTTTGATATTCAAATGCTTTTATGGTAAGTATGTCTCCATTCCTGTTGTCACCTCGAAAGACCATAGAATATGTACCTTTTTTCAGATCCACCGGGTAGCTTTTCAGTGCAGTCATCCTTTGACCATTCTTGAATTGATGAATTACCCCTTCCCGCCACCCGATAAACCTGTCGCCAATGTGGACGGTAAAAACGGTTTCAGGGACAGGATTTTCAGTGGAGCGCATCTTTGACGTGGAGAGATAAAAGACCCATTTCCCTGAAGATGGAATATCAATAGATTTAGAATCACTATACAAACTAAAAGCGGTATAGGCCGTTTGAGTTCCCCTTTCTCG
>CAYFYW010000400.1:0-4664 GCA_964347425.1 uncultured Nitrospirales bacterium | reverse complement strand
AATATCCGCGGGCGCGGATAATGATAATTTTGAAATTTTCAGGGTGAAAAATACTACTTAAACAACTCTTTCAAAAGGTCTTCAACAGGTTTTTTATCATACTGTTTTTGTTTCTTTCTGTCTTTTTTATCCCTTTCAAATAAATCTTCTAAAAGTTCTTCAGCCTTTTTCTTTATAACACGCTTGCCCGCCTTTGCAACATCAACCCTGTAAGAAGGATTTGAGAGTTTCCCTGAAATCTTTACGGGGATTCTGCCCCAGCCTTCTTCATCTTTTATGTACGAAGCAATACCTGGATTTCTCAATGCTTTGTCTGTGAGACGCGGAGAGAGTTTTACGTCAAATGCAAGGTCAAGCGTTTCATCCAGTCCGATATTGCCTGAAGGATCCATTGAAATGTCATTTGAAGAGAAAATGCTGTCAAGCCGTGCAACGCTGTTTCTTATCTTTACTGTGCCGGTTGCCCGCTTCAGGTTTATTGTTTTTAATTCATTGATGCCCAGAAAGCTTGCAAGATTCTCTGTTGTTTTGTTATTCGTTATTCTCCCGTCTTTAATAATGAAATTGCCATTTGCGACAAGGTTCTTTTTTATATTTTCTGGTAACGTGCCTGCTCCGTGCAGTTTAAAATCGGATGAAATGATTCCGTAAACAGTATCCTTTGCTTTTGGAAAAAAGGAATTTATGACTTCATCTGCATGTAGAGAATCAAGTCTGGATGAGAGATTATAGGTAAAACCGGGTTTTGAAAGGTCTATAAGGCTTGTTAGTTTGAATTCACCCTTTCCAACATTGGCTGTCATTCGTGGAATCTCAAACCTGTTTTTCTTAAATTGATACTTCATATAAAAGTTATCCATATTCATGCCTTTATATATGAGAGAGCCGATTTTGACCTCGCCTTCTGCCGAAAGTCCAAGATCGAACGGCTGTATCTCTCTATCTGTCCTGTCATTAACCATTTTAGCTTCATGAGAAGGTGGTATCTTAGCTTTACCTGCTGAAAAAATCTCATCTAAAGAGAGTTGTTTTGAGTACATGTTGAGGTTTATTTGCTGGTTTTTAAAGTAGCTTTTGACAGAGCCTTTTAATTCTGCAATATTCTTACCGATTGTACTTTTAAGATCAATATCCATTGACTGTTCTCTGAGATTTAAATTCCCGTCGAGCACAGCAGATATGTCGTTATAAGTAACCCCAACCTTTCCAAGAGTAATCTTGCCGTCAGCCTTCAAGGATTCAGGTTTCCTGGGCATTCCTTTGATCTTTAACTCAGCTGTTAAAACGCCCGAGAGGGCTGTCCCTTTTGTATCAACGAAACGAGAAACTGATTCCATTATGTCAGCAGTGTTTGTCTTTGGAATAGACACCGCGAGATTGATTACAGGTGTAGTTTTGAGGTTAGTGACATCTCCTGTTATTGAGGCAGGTATTCTCTGGACTTTTATGTCTGCCTTATCTATGTGAATACTGTTCGATGTAAGATTAAATTTTAAATCGCCATGAAGCACGGCAGTTACATCGTTATGAGTAACACCAACCTTCTCCAGTGTAACCTGAGCGTCAGTTTTTAAGGAGTCAATGTTCTTAAGCATTCCTTTGAGCTTTAAATCAGCTGTTAGGTCGCCTGAAAGGGCTAATCCTTTCGTATCAGAAAAGGGAGCAACTGATGCCAGCATGTCTGCAGTATTCGTCTTTGGAATAGAAACCACGATATTGATCTCAGGTAATGTCTTGAAGTTTGTCACATCTCCTTTTAATGACGCAGCTATTTTCTGGGCTTTTATATCTGCTTTGTTTATCTGTATACTGTTTGCCTCGAGGTCTACGATGACTCCATATTTGAGCCCGGCAGTGATATTCTTAATGTGTTTTTTAGAAGGTTTTTTTATTGTAATTTCATCGAGTTTCAGGTCTATGCTTCCCTCAGAGACGAGTTTTGCTTCATCAGTACTTTTTATTCCTGTATCGATGTCAACAGAGCCTTTTATGTCGGGAAGCTCATTTTTATAATCTGTAAGAGAAAAACCTGCGTCTTTGAGAACTAATTTGCTTATCAATAATGAGACCGGAAGCCCCGTTGGCTCAGTAGCATCTTTTTCTTCTTTAACCTCTGGCGTTTTTTGCTTTCCGATATCATCAAAATTAAACTTACCATCCTTATCACGGACAATCCTGACTTCAGGAGAGAGTATTTTTAGTTCATCAATTATTACCTTTTTGGAAAGAAGGGGGAGAAATTTGTATTTAAGGATAAAATCTTTGGATTTAAGGAAATCAGTTTTTTCGTCTGTTTCCTTGATTACAAAGTCTTTTACCTCTATGCCTTTAAAGAGGCTAATACTGATTTCACCGGCATCTATTTTCCTGTTAAGGCGTTTCTCAACAGCCGGAATCAGGAATGCTTTGATCCTTTCAGGCGTAATATAGATTTTTATTGATACGGTAAGAGCAATTATGGCTATTACAATTGTGGTAACAATTATGGCAAGTACTTTTTTCATCTTCATATATAACAGTTAGAGGGTTGATATAACTCTATCACATTAGTGGCACCTGTTCAACTAAATTTCTTTCGATTGCCATATTTATGTGTTTTAATCAGTTATCGTCTCAGCTCATGTAAATACCTTTAATAGGTTTACATTTTAACCGGTTTACCATTGACAGGATTGTATTCTTGTGATAATTATGATAATAAGAAATAAATGGACTGGTTAGTCAAGCAAAGAGTGGACAGTGAATTTCTTTTAAAATCTAAAAGATAGTAAAGGTTACGGAAAATCTGGGTTTTGCAGATTATAAACCATAGCCCGGGATTCCAATAAAAAAGTTTAAGTGTCTCATCAAAGAGGATTTCAAGTGAGAAGGGTATCCTATATTGTCATATGTATCATGCTGTTTGTAACCCCCTTTTGCTACGCCGGTTTTTTAGACGACATCATGAAGGGCATCAGTCTTTCAACAAAACAAGGTCTTGATGATGATACTGTAATATCAGGTCTTAAAGAGGCCCTTTCAATAGGTGCTGAGAATGCGGTGAAAGATGTTTCAAAAATTGATGGTTATTTAGCCAATCAGGCTATTAAAATTCTCATGCCAGAAAAAATCCAAAAAGTTGCAGATGTTCTAAAAAAAGTTGGATACCGGAAACATGTTGATGGCTTTATAACCAGTATGAACCGTGCAGCAGAAAAAGCTGCCCCTGAAGCAACATCCTATTTTGTTGATGCAATAAAGGAGATGACTTTTGACGATGCCAGAAAGATTCTTAACGGCGGCAATACTGCAGCAACCGATTATTTTAAGTCAAAGACATCGGACAAGCTTTATGATGAATTCAAGCCTATCATTTCAGCTAGTGTGAACGAGGTAGGTGTTACACGTACGTATAAAGAGATGATGGACAAATATACATCACTTCCTTTTATGGAGGCACAATCAATTGACCTTGACCACTATGTAACAACTAAAGCTCTGGACGGACTCTTTTATATGGTAGCTCAGGAGGAGAAGAAGATAAGAACCAATCCCGCGGCAAGGGTTACAGACCTTTTAAAAAAGGTGTTTGGGAAGTAATTTCTTGGGTATCAATAGTATTCAGGAAATCTAATGATCAAATATCTTAAATAGGACATAAAGAAAGGGGGGAGTTGAAATTAAAGAGTTTGCAATGCGCGGAAACGTTGTTGACATGGCAGTTGGAATCATAATTGGTGCAGCCTTTGGTACAATCGTCAAGTCACTTGTTGCTGATGTCATTATGCCGCCTATTGGCCTGTTGTTGGGTGACGTTGATTTTACAAACCTTTTTATTGTTTTGAAGGAAGGGGCGCAAGCTGGGCCGTTCGCTTCTCTTGCTGACGCTAAGGCGATTGGTGCAGTTATTCTCAACTATGGTGTGTTCATTAACACAATCATTAGCTTCATTATAGTTGCCTTTGCCATTTTTCTCTTAATTCGGAATATCAACCAGCTCAAAAAGAAAGAGGAAACTCCACCAGCCGAGCCGACAACAAAAGAGTGTCCACACTGTTTATCCACTGTTCATATCAAGGCCACCCGCTGTGGGCATTGCACATCAGGTTTAAAGCCAGCATAGAAGTTAGGGGGATAATTGTTAAAGGGGATTTTACCTCTGTATATGGGGGTTTTATGACAGGGCAAATTATATGGGGAAATCGTCTGAGCACTGTTTTAAAATTAGCAAAAAATGAAAATAAGCTTGTGCTCGTTGAATTTTACAGCCCTACCTGAGGGGCATGCAGGATGATGGAAACAGGTACGTTTCTCAGGGAAGATGTGCAGGACTACATCAGAAAATATTACATACCTCTTAAATTTGAATCGGGCGTGGATGCTGAACAATTCCTGAGGTTCGGTGTCAAGGCGACTCCGGCATATTTTGTTCTTGATTCAAAAGGCAACGAAATCCACGGGGCAATAGGATTTTTCAATCCAGATGATTTTATCAGGCAGCTTGAAATCGCACGGGCAAATGTAGAGAGTAGAGATTAACGAGATCTTCTAAATTACACAAATCAGGAGTTGCTTGTACAATAATTGTAAGAACTCCATATGATTTGCTTAATCTCAATATGGGATTCCATCCCATACCCGGGTTCTTCTTTTGCGTGCCCAAAAGAATAACCAAGAAAAGGGCA
>CAYFYW010000399.1:0-2734 GCA_964347425.1 uncultured Nitrospirales bacterium | reverse complement strand
AAGGGCACCCAAAAAGGATATGGGAATACCGAGCATTACCCATAATGCAAGCCTGATCCGGAGGAATAATCCCAGGACAAGAAAGACAAGAACCAAACCGAGAAATGCATTTTTCAAGAGCAGGTTCCTCCTGCTCTTGAAATATTCCGTAAAGTCATTCCATATTGCTATTTTGATAGAATCGGGCATTGAGCGCCGTTTTTGCTCCACATACTTTTTGACAAGAGACGATATTTCTAAAGGTTTCTGCTTACCGACACGGTAGACAGCCACCATGGCTGCCGGCAGTCCGTCAAAATTGGCAGACTGGTCTGTTTCCATAAAGGTATCGCGCACTATTGCGATGTCACCAAGCTTTACCTCTGTACCGTCACTGTTCTCAAGTACGGTGATGTTGGCATATTCAGTCCCTTTATAACGTTTCTCTTTTGTGCGGATTAGGATTTCTCCTCCTCTAGACTTGACCGTCCCGGCCGGGAGATCTACTGATGCCTTCCTTATCCTGTTCGCTATCTGGCCGAGTGTAAGTCCGTAACGACGTAAAGTTTCTTCCTTCACTTCTATGGAAATTTCAAAAGGTCGAACACCTTTCAGATCCACTTGGGTTATTTTAGGCATGGCGAGCAGATCTTCCCTGATGGCTTCAGCCTGCTCACGAAGGCTTCGTTCAGGAGCATTGCCGTAGACCACCACTGAAATGACCTCACGTCGGTTTACAATTTTGGTAATAACAGGCTTCTCAGCCTCTTCAGGGAAAGTTATAATGCGGTCAACCTCTGTTTTGATATCCTGAAGCACGAGGTCTGTATCTTCCCCAGGAAGCACTTCTGCTATAACCCTTCCGAATCCTTCGGCTGCGACAGATTTAATTTCCTTGATCCCGGTAATACTACTCAAGTTCTCTTCTATCTTGAGTATAATACCGTCCTCAACCTCTTCAGGGCCTGCGCCGGGATATTCAACAGCAACCTGCACAAGTTCAAGGTCTATTTCAGGAAAGACCTCCTGTTTTATTGCAAATCCCATGACCAAGCCACCGACGATGAATATCATCATCAGGAGGTTTGCAGCCACATGATTATGAGACATCCATGTTATCGGGCGATTCAATTTATTACTCCTTTTTTATTTTTCAAAGGTCTCAATTTCATGCCATTGGCAGCTCCTGAAATGTTTGTCAGAATAATCGTGTCTCCATCGTTAAGGCCTTCAATGATAATTACTTCGTTCTTCTCTATACGTAAAGTTTTAACATTCTTTATGCGCAATTTATTATCTTTGTCCATAACCCATACTGTTGAATTATCGCGGAAAGCGATTCTGGGAATCACGAACACGCCTTTCAGAGTCTCGCCTTTAATATGAACATCCACAAATGTACCTGCCGCAAGTGCAGGACGTACAGGGTCTCTTGTAGATTTGAGTCCATAGGGGTCTTTTATTTCAACCACAAGCTGGATCATGCGGCTTTTGGGATCAACCTCTCCTGTGGAACGCACTACATGACCTTGCCACGTATACTGCTTTCTGCCTATATTCAAGCTGATGTACGCAAGTGATACATTGCGGGATTCATTGTATAGTGGGATTTTCAGCCATTGCATATCACCCATAGGCAAAGGGACATGAATTTCTGCTGTATCAGTCCCAGCGAGCACGGCAAAGCTGTTGCCCGTTCTCACATACTGACCAAGATCAATATTTTCTGACTTCACCCTGCAGTTAAAAGACGCCTTTATTTTTGTTCGTTCTAAATCCAGTTCTGCCTGTCCAACAGATGCGGATGCTGATATAAAGGCAGCCTTTGCATTTTTTAATTGAGGCTCATACAACACAAGAGGATTGGGCGGATTCTGACTATCTTTGTTCAGCCTCTCCCACTCTGTGCGGGCGATGCGTGCCTGGCTTTCTATAGTTGACAGCTCATATTCTGCCTTTGCCTTTGCTGCCTTTGCATTGTCGAGAGCGAATCTATAATCACTGTCTTCTATCTCAAAAAGTATTTCGCCTTTATTGAAAAATCCGCCAACAACGAATTTCGGCGCAACATAGGTTACTTGTCCACTTACCTGGGGTATAACGGAGACCTCCTGTGCAGCCCATACAGTGCCTGTACCATTTATAATGATCTCTTTATCTTGCCTTTGTAACGTAAGAACCTGAACGAGTGTGCCCTGTTCTTTTTTAATTTCTTTTTTTGGCCCAGGCCGGCTGGATAACAGCACTGCCATTATGCCAGTCCCGAAAAGGATTACAATAATTGGAATCGCAATCTTCAAGAATTTTCTATTCTGGCTCATTTGTATTTTTCCCCTATATTTTCAGTCATTAATTGCTCATTGATAACTTCATCTACCCATTCACCGCCCAGTGCACGGACTAACTGAATACGGTTTGATATAAGCTGACGTTTCACTGCCAGCAAAGAGCTTTTTGAATCATAGAAACGCTGCTGTGCAGTAAGGACAGGGAGGTAATCAGACAATCCCTGCAAGTAATTGTCAATGGCAAGCCGGAGGGCACTTTCAGAGGCAGACACACTTTTTTTGAGCATTGAAATACGTTCTGCTGATGCATTGATTCTGGCAAGTGCATCTTCAACCTCTTTGAATGCATTGAGTACTTTCCCGTGGTAAAGAACCAGATTTTCTCTGAAGACAGATTCAGCACGGTCGACTTCAGCCCTTCTTCTTCCAGCATCAAGAATTGGTTGGGCAATCTGCAGAAGTATGTT
>CAYFYW010000398.1:0-3182 GCA_964347425.1 uncultured Nitrospirales bacterium | reverse complement strand
GCAGTGGCCAGGTTGTAAACCTGACCACCTCTCCCCTTATGGACAGTCAGGGAATACTCTATGGAGTCTTAGTTGTTGTCAGGGATGAAACTCGTCTGACTAATCTGGTACGTGATCTGAAAGAACGCCAGCAATACCATAACATTGTAGGGAAAAGTGAGAAAATACAGAATATTTATTCTCTCATTGAATTATTGTCTGACGTCTCAACCACTGTCCTGATTACCGGTGAAAGCGGAACAGGTAAAGAGCTTGTAGCCGAGGCCATCCATTACAGAGGAAGCAGGACAAATAAACCAATGGTTAGGGTGAACTGTTCTGCCCTGTCGGAGAACCTGCTTGAAAGCGAATTATTCGGCCACGTCAAAGGAGCCTTTACCGGTGCAATAAATGATAAGACCGGTCGATTTCAGAAAGCAGATGGTGGAACTATTTTTTTAGACGAAATCGGCGACATTTCACCGCGAATACAGGTGAGACTGCTAAGGGTACTCCAGGAAACAGAATTCGAAAGGGTAGGAGATTCAACACCCATCAGGGTAGACATTCGTGTCATTGCAGCAACGAATCAGGATCTCTTTAAAAAAGTCAAGCTTGGAAAATTCCGGGAGGACCTTTATTACCGATTAAAGGTTATGGAGATTTTTTTACCACCACTCAGAGAGAGACGGGAAGACATACCACTTTTGGTAGACCATTTCTTGAAAAAATTTAACAAAAAGTTCAACAAGGCCATTGTAGCAATATCCGATAATATACAGAAAATGTTTATGAATTATCCCTGGACCGGTAACGTCAGAGAGTTAGAGCATACACTGGAGCATGCCTTTATTCTCTGCCATCGGTCAATTATAGGCTTAGAACACCTGCCTCCCAACTTCAAAAGCTATAAGGGCAATGGAATCTCCTTTTCTGAAGACAGTATATCTGATAAGCCAGATGTGCTCCTTTCTGCTTTGGAAAAAACAGACTGGAACAAGTCAAAAGCAGCCCGATTATTAGGCATAAGCAGACGAACTATTTACAGAAAAATTAAGGAATATAACATTACCAGGGGCTGAAGTCTGCATAGCACGTGACATGGCACATTCTTGAGACAACCCATCTCTGTGTAATGTTACACTTCTATCAGTTCTCCACATAATACCTGCCATTTTTATTCTCATGCGCAACTAATTGTTTTTATTGGAAAAAATAACCTGCCAAATAATCCCCTGTCTCTCTGGCATGCCTTTTGATAATTAGAAACTGTAGAAGACAAACGTGGCGTGTCTGAATGAGTACCTATACAGGTGAGAAATGCACCATGATGCATATCTATTACCCGTAAAATGTTAACAGAAAGGACAATAAATGGAAAAAGAAATAGGGATCAAAAAGAAACCTGTAATTAAAGCAATATGTCCGTATATTCAGGATCCCTTTGACGATTGTTACTGTATGAAATTGAGGAGTCAGGATATAGAGAAGACAGTATACCTCTGCAGTAATAACTTTGAATCCTGTCAATTATACAGAGCTAACGGTAAACGTTTTAAGAGGAAAAAATTAAACCACAGTACTATCCCGTCTTAATTAAGGAAAGTTAAAAAATGAAAAGACTGACAATATTATTCATACCAATCATCTTCTTACTTATCATGTCTTCAGTTGATGCGGGCATATGGGGGGAGAGTGTATCTTTCATTGACCTCCATGACCAGCGAACATTTTCTACTCATCATTACAACCCTTATCCTTTATATTCACAAGGTGGGCTCAGCGGATACTGGCCTTTTTCCTTCACCATTGAGTGGGATATAAGTCAAGATCCCAATAGTCTTCTATGGACTTATGAATATACACTTTCTGCTATTAACAAGGAAATCTCCCACTTTATTCTGGAACTGACCGAAGGCACCATTCTCGGCGACCTGATGGGCCTGTCTGTAAATGGAAGGCCAGTGTCTTATAACGAGATTGACGGCCCAAATTACTGGGGCATACATCCAAGCAATCCTGGTTTCCCGGCTACTGATGATATTTATGGAATTAAATTTGATGCTGAAGGTAATCTTGTTACAGCCTCATTTACGACAAAGAAAGACCCTGTCTTTGGTAACTTTTACGCAAAGAGCGGCAAGCATGAAGGAAAATGGGTTCACGTCTACAATACAGCTTTAGGAATTGATGATTATAACAGTGACAATCCAATTGATTTTATAGTTCGTCCCGATGGCGGCAATAACCCACCGATTATCCCCGAACCCGTAAGTACCATACTTTTTGTAACGGGTGGTGCAGTATTAGCGGTTAGACATCACCTTGGGAAAAAGAAAAAATTTTAAAGGGGGTATAGATTATGAGATTTAAAACATTATCTTTAATGATCACAGTTGTGATTGCTTTCTTCTTTCTGCCTCTAACAGTGATGGAGGCGTCTGCATCTCTTACCTGGGATTTCTATGAATTCAATGCGGTCGCCCAAGCCTCTGTTGTTGATAACACATATCCTGGCTATTCAGACTATGATTTTGACGAAACGTTTGGTCCACCAGTCTCTATAACTGCTTACGCAGAAGCGACAAATCCAGAAGACCCTCCATATCTGCAAAGGGCTCGGGGCTTCAGTACGTTAAATTGGAACTCCATGTATCTTACATCCTGCTCTTTCTGTAGCGGGGACTTAGCACAATATGCTGGTGGGTATTCGTACGCAGAGGCTTATGGAGGGTTCATTGCAGAGGATTATATATTCAATTTCCTGTACAGTTATGAGTATGAGATTACCGCCCGTAGTGGTAGCAATGACGCCAATGCCCTGAACCAAACGAGAGCGTACTTCCAGGTATACGATAATACGGATAAGCTATTTCTCTTCGACGACTGGATCATAAATGACATTGTAACATCCGTTGGCATCGATGCAAATTCCTCAAGCGGAACAGACGCAGACACACTATCCATGTTCATACCGGTTGGACACGAAATTCACGTCAGCTTATGGACAGATTATTTTGCTGAGTCGAATGGTTATTCATGTGCTGGAAACGATAGATGCAACAATCAGGCCCATCTTTCGTTTAACTATGACATAGTTCTCACCCCAGAGCCGATAAGCTCCATTCTCTTTTTAACTGGCGGGATGACGTTAGCAGGAAGATATTACTGGAAGAAAAGAAAAGTAAAAACCTGAAAACTAA
>CAYFYW010000397.1:0-8837 GCA_964347425.1 uncultured Nitrospirales bacterium | reverse complement strand
CTGGCGCTACCTCAACAAGGTCAAGACTCTGCTCATCTGCAATTTTTATAGCATCTCTCAGAGGAAATATCCCTAGCTGTTTCCCATCATGTCCAATAAGCCTTACTTCCTGTGCTCTTATTCTTCTATTTATTCTTAATGCCTTTTCTATTGTTTACCTCCGTTTTTTATTTCTTCTTCGAGGGTTAATTTTAGTTTTTCCAAAGACATCTCACCTAAATTTTTTCCGGCCCTTGTTCTCACATTTACCGTGCCGTTGGCTGTCTCCTTATCCCCTATTATACACTGAAACGGAATTTTCGTGAGCGTTGCCTCTCTTATCTTATATCCTATTTTTTCGTTGTCTGCATTCAACTCGGCTCTCAAATTATCGGCCATCAGGGATGCCGTAACCTTTCCTGCATATTCTACGTGACGTTCAGAAATTGTCAATACAGATACCTGCACCGGAGCAAGCCATAGCGGGAAAACCCCTGCATAATGCTCAATTAATATTCCGAAAAATCTCTCGAAGGAACCCATGAGAGCACGGTGCACCATAATGGGTCTGTAGTCTCTGCTGTCCGGCCCCCTGTATGTAACATCGAGTCTCTCCGGGATATTGAAGTCCACCTGTATAGTACTGCACTGCCAGGGCCTGCCCAATGAATCCCGGACTTTTATGTCGATTTTTGGTCCGTAGAAAACTCCTTCGCCGTGGTCAATCCTGAATTCAAGTCCTTTAACAGATAGGGCGTTTTTAAGCGCCTCTGTCGATTTTTCCCAGTTCTCCGGCGTCCCGACAAATTTTTCCGGTCTTGTAGAAAGGTATACATCAAAATCGGTAAAACCAAAGGTATTGAGTATAAAAAGAGTAAGTTCCAGCACCCTGAGGATCTCGTCTTCCATTTGTTCTTCTCTGCAGAATATATGTGCATCATCCTGCGTAAAACCTCTCACTCTCAACAGGCCGTGCAGGACACCTGAACGCTCGTATCTGTATACCGTACCAAGCTCAGCAAACCTCAGCGGGAGTTCCCTGTAGCTCCTCAGGCGGCTTTTGTAAACGGATATATGGAATGGGCAGTTCATTGGTTTTATTTCATACTCAATTCCTTCTATTTCCATCGGCGAATACATATTTTCAGTGTAGAAATCAAGATGCCCCGTTTTTTTCCAGAGGTCGAGCTTGGCTATATGTGGAGTGAATAAAATCTGATAGCCTGCTTTGTAATGTTCTTCTATCCAGAAATTTTCTATGATCCTTCGTATCAACGCGCCCCGTGGATGCCATAACACAAGGCCCGGGCCTATATCTTCGTTAATACTGAAAAGATCGAGTTCTTTGCCGAGACGCCTGTGGTCTCTTTTCTTTACTTCTTCGAGGAAATCGAGGTGTTTCTTAAGGGATTCTTCTTTGAAGAACGAAACGCCATATATTCGCTGCAGCATTTTGTTCTTTTCGTTACCCCTCCAATAAGCGCCTGCAACAGACAGAAGTTTAAAAGCATTGATTTCCCCTGTAGATTTCAGATGCGGACCACGGCACAGGTCTATAAAATTATTCTCTTCATAGACGGTGACTGTATCATCTTCGATCTCCTCTAAAAGTTCAACTTTATAGGATTCACCAAGGGACCTGAATAATTCTACGGCTTCTTTTCTGGGAAGATCCTTTCTCACGAAAGGTCTGTCAGCCTTGATAATCTCCCGCATTTTTTTTTCTATAAGTGGGAGGTCTTCGCTGGTGAAGTTTTTTTCACAGTCAAAATCATAATAAAAGCCATCAGCCGTGGCAGGGCCAATGGCAAGCCTGGTATCCGGGTACAGTTCTTTGACTGCATGAGCCATGATGTGTGAGGTACTGTGGCGGTAAACTGCGAGATCTTCTTCTTTGTTATTTACTTCTGTGATGCTGAAACCTCCTGCTTTAAAAAGCTGAAAGTAAAAAAGTTAAAAGTTAAGGGGTTTTTAAAAGGTGATTTCCCTGAACGTTTAAGTTTACCAGATTTTACCTTTTCTTTGTCAACACTTACAGACCCTCCCCTAGCCTGTTTTACCTTCTGCTTTCTTTCACTTGACACCTCTAAGAAAAGTAGACTTGAGAGGACCCCCCTTGAGGCTGGACAAAATTGACATTTGGTATCTTAATTGGAGATAATCCGCAGGTAATACCAGGCAATTAAATTCATTTAGAAATAGTCTGTTTATTTAATCTCTGTTCGTGTTTTTTAGATTTTTGAACTAACATTTCTATTATAAACTCATGTACTTTCTTGAAAAAATCAGTGTGCATATTATCGGCAATTTCTACGATTTGCCCGCCCAAAGTGAATTCTCCATTATGCTCCGCACAGTATCTGATCTTCACCTTAAATGAGACCTCTTTTGAGAGGTGGTATGATGAGGAGAGTGTGCCTTCCTTTATCGAATCAACATCAAACGAAACAGGACTTTTAAATTTTACGCCGTGCATACTGAAATCAATAATAAAAACCGCCACAGGGGTGCCCGAGGTATTTATCCTCACAGTAATATATTTCTGGTATTTTTCGGAAAGAGGGTACCTCTTTTCTCTTCTTCTCTCATGTGTAGTATTGGTTTCACTGAGCATTGAGATGAGATCCCGATGATCATGAGCTATTTGTAAAAATTTAACCCAGTCAATTAACTCATTAATGTTATCGGATGCCTGCTTGAGAATATCAGAAAGATCATTACTCCGGTTTTCTTTCACTGCCATATCAAGAACATCTTTAATACAGCAAACCTTATTTATAATCATATCAGCCATGCATATAATCTGGTTTTTGTTCACAATAAAACAGGAGCTACTGGTGTTGCCGCATATGCTCTTACATCTATCTATAATCGTTTTCAGAAGTAATCCTCCTTTTTATTTTAATTATTCGCAGGTTTTCGATAAAAACACCCATTAAAGCAGCAACAGCACAAAAGATCAACAGCAGCAGCCATGAATCATACCTGTGGAGTACAAAGGCAAGCAAAGACATATGACACGACAACATCCAGATTATTTTTACTGCACGGGTTTGCGGGATTAGAGATCTGGTCATAAGATGATGCAGATGAGTTTTGTCTCCTTTAAACGGGGATCTTTTATTAATGATCCTGAGAGTCATGACCCTTAAGGTATCAAATAAGGGAATGCCGAGAATTATTACAGGTACCATAGGCTCAACTTTTCCGTCATCCTGCGTAAGTAAAATTGCTAAAACCGAGAGAGAATACCCCAGGAATAAACTTCCAGAGTCTCCCATAAATATTTTTGCGTTTGGATAATTATATTTGAAGAGTCCAAGAGTTGCACCCAGGTTGGCAAGGCTCAGATAAAAAACCGTGTTGTTACCATACATGTATCCGAAGACAGCAAATGAAATAAAGGCTATGGAAGAAACCCCGCAGGCAAGTCCATTCAGACCGTCTATCAAGTTAATGGCACTGATGAGCCCGAATACAGCGAAATAGGTAAATGGAATTCCCCAGATGCCGAGCTGAATTTCACCGGTGCCGAACAGGTTCCCGATGCTTTTAATCCATATGCCGCCTCCAATAATAAGAATTGACGTAGCGCCCACAGAGATTATCAACTTTAATCTCCAGTGAGTTTCCTTTACATCGTCAATAATTCCAAGCAAGAGCATTAAAAAAGAGGATGCAAGATAAGATGCAATGACTTTATCAGCCGGAAAGAAAAAAATAAAGATAATGATTACACTCAATGCAACCGGTATCCCCCCTAACTTGGGCGTAGGTCTTAAATGGATATGTCTTCCGCCAGGCAAAGCCATAACACCTCTGTTATTTGCAAGCAATCTGAAGGGTGGTATCGCTGCAAATGAAATAACAAATGCTGTTAAAAAAGTAATATATGACATATACGTATTACTGATTAAAGCAATTATCATGCTAAATTTATTCTTATAATCGAACATGGCTATAATCCCTTGTTTTTATTTATTATTCTTGGATGTATAGAGAATCTTCAGATAATTAAATTGAGAAGAATGTAGTTTTCCCCGTCATCGTTTTGACAACATCTCTCATCCGGTTTATATTTATCGTGGATTTCCGGGCCCCCTCAGAATAACAGGAAAGATGGGAGGGGGGTGATGACCCAAGCTGTAAATTAAGTGAAGTGGCAATTAAAATGACTTTAGGGTTTAAATCATACGTGTCCAAAACAAAGTATTTACGGAGGCTAAACACCTCATAAACACAATGAACCGATCAGAGATTCGCCGGGGCGAACTGTTTTTTTGAATGTCAAACCTCTTTTTGATGAAAGACGTATCAGGAAATAATTGTGCTGTCGGAATATCAATAAATAAACGCAGTTTATATATAAGGAGGTGTCGTCATTGAGTTTATTCGGCGTCCAGCCTCCCTGTTTATGATTATTTTGGATAGCAGTGGGTTTAAATAATAGATAAAAGGCTGGTAATATATTACAGCTTTTATTTAATATAGATTTTCTGGTGCCAGGAATCAGGGTGTTCCAGATCTTATACAAGGAAAGGGGTAAAAAAAATGAGTATAACGAAAATTATAATGCTAAGTCTGGGGTGGATCGGTATGATAGCTGTTGTTACAGCCAAGGTTTTAACTTCTATGTACGAGGGGATCGATATTGAGTACTATACAATAATTTCGCTTGGCATAATCTTTATGTCTATAGAGTCTTTCTACAGAAGGTCTTTCCACGGCGGCATATTCTTCGCTCTGTGGGCAATACTGGAAATTATGAACTTTGGTAGGTTTTTGTCTGGATCTGGTTGAGATAAACCAGTTCAAATCTTCCCTCAGAATATATGTAACAAAACGCCGGAAACTCTATTTTAGAAGTGTATACCTGACGGGGAAGCTTACGATATATCTTTGATTGCCTCCTTTATCATTTCCAGCTGCTTTTCATTCATCTCCTTTATGCCATGTTTTCCGCCAGCGTGATTCATACCCTTCTTGAGAAGTTCTTCCTCTGTATCAGCGAAAGCCATCCACTTACACGGAATACCGAGCTTATCACAGGAAAAGGACTTTGTCATTTCATACCTCCTGAAACGATATTCTAATCTAAGTATATAAAAAAGTTGTGGTTATTAATAACTTCCTTTAACAGACGGATTCAATTTCCCCGTTTATCGTAGATTTCGTTTAAGCTTCAATCCGCAGTTGGGGCAGGACAAAGCTGGAAGCGATCTCTCGGATTGTGCAATTGCGGATTGAAGCATGAAGGACGATGCCGCTACGCGCCCTATGGCGTTTCAATCCACCTTTTGTGTCTTTTGCCTTCTCGATGAGATAGGGTTATGATGGTCTGAGGTCGTTGTGTAAACTTATGTAATGGATCAGAAGGAGATATCGCGGGGCTCAGAGGTTTCCATTGCTCTATTAATACACTGAAAGACAGGATTTCGGGCAATAGGGGGGCGTGGCGAAAGATCATACATTTTTCGCATTCAATAAGTATTACGATTTTTGTGGTATGAACTACGCTCATATCAATATCTCATTGGTGGGCTGTTGCATCTTGATGGCGGCAGAACCTCGATCCTGAGCATCCTGCCCTTGTGGCAGACAGGGCATTTGGTGAGATCCACGTCGGTGAGCTGAAGCAGGTGCTCCTGCCAGGTTACGGTGGTTAAGTCTTTGTATTTTGTTTCGACCCTGCAACTGCCGAGGAACTGACGGCACAATGAGATATTGTCTCTGCGTTTTCTGTTTGCCAGCAGACCGAAATGGCGTATCTTCACGAAACGTTCCGGCAATACATGGAGAAGGAATCTTCTGATGAATTCTGAGGCCTTCAGAGTCATGATCTTTTTCTTGTCACCGTCAGCGTAGTCACGCCAGAGGAAGGAGACCTTGCCGTCCTGAAGTTTGACGATACGGTCATTGCTGATGGCTATCCTGTGGGTATATCTTCCGAGGTACTTCAGGACACCACGGGCGCCGTTAAAGGGGGGCTTGCAGTATACCACCCACTTCTTATGATAGAGCCGTCTTCTGAATACCTCGAAAGCATGTGGTTGCCCGAGGTGACAGATAACGCCGGGGAATACAAGTTTGCCTGATTTATAGATTCTTTTCAGATAATCCAGGAACTTCCCCCTGAACAGTGCCGACATAACCCTCACCGGGATAAAGAACTTTTCTCTGCAAGAGAGCCATCGATTTCTCTCATGAGACAAGCCACCTCCGGTAACGACACAATGGATATGAGGATGGTCCATGAGGTTTTGTCCCCAGGTGTGAAGAATACCGATGAAACCGATACGCGCGCCGAGACGGTCATTGCCGAGTTCCATAAGTGTCTCTGAGACCGAGCGGAAGAGAAGGTCATACATAACCTTCTGATTTCTCAGAGCAAGAGGATTCAGTTCCGAAGCGATGGTGAAGACAACGTGAAAGTACTGTATGGGAAGGAGGTCTTCAGTCCTTGCATTTATCCATTTTTCTTTCCTTAAGGACTGGCATTTGGGACAGTGCCTGTTGCGGCAGGAGTTGTAGGATATCTCTAGATGGCCGCAGCTGTTGCACTTATCCACATGACCACCGAGTGTAGCTGTTCTGCATACCTCAATGGCTCCCATGGCCCTTCGCTGATTGCAGGGCATTTGATGGGTCTCCCTGTAATCGGGGCCGTAATGACGGAAGATATCCGACACCTCGACATTGTTTGAGCAACGCATCCGGTTTCCCAACAACGGCTATGAAGCCTGTCCGGATAATCTATCGAGGGGGCTTGTTATCTGTGCAAGGTTCAGCCGGCTGACGTGAAGATAGACGGTTGTCGTAGTGGGTGACCTGTGTCCAAGGAGAAGTTGGACATGATGAAGGTTGGTCCCTGCCTCAACCAGGTGGGTCGCAAAGCTATGTCTGAGGGTATGTACGCTTGACGGCTTTGTTATACCGGCACGTTTCTTGGAATTGCAGAATATCTGATATACCGAACTTGTCGATATATGCTCATCTTTGTTTGCACCCTCAAATAACCAGTCCTTTGGACGATATTTCCTCCAGTATTTCCTCAAATGCCCAAGTGCGGTACGTGACAAAATGGAGTAACGGTCTTTGCCCCCTTTGCCCTGTCGTATCCTTATCATCATGCGTTTACTATCGATATCGGTTATCTTCAGACATGCCGCCTCGCTTATCCTCAGTCCCGAACAATACGTTATCATCAGGATCGCCTTGTGCTTGAGATTCTTGGTGACTGAAAAGAGGGCTTCAACCTCTGACAGGTCAAGAACTACAGGAAGCTGCTTTTTGCGCTTGGGATACTGGATATTCTCTACCACCCACTGGCGTTTCAGTGTGGTTTTATAGAAAAATTTAAGGGCTGCTACATAGAACCTGAAGGTCCCCTCTGACAGTTTCCTTTCATTGAGCAGATAAAGTAGGTACTTCCTGATTTCGTTTTTTCCGAGATGTTCCGGTGACTTGCCAAAGTGTTTCGCAAAATTCCTTACCTCCCTCAGATAGGTCTTTTGAGTCCTCGGGGTGATTCCCCTCAATTGAAGGTCTTCCTGCATCTGATCTCTCAACTTGCTCATATCACAATCTCCTTTGAATAGAATATCCACCGGCTCATGCCGGAGGTACAGCAAAAGGAGATTGTAAATGGTTATGCCGATTCGATAAAGCTGGACAGTGAGGGTCCCTTAAGACAGGAAAATCGAAATGATTATTGTCACAAGGCTGGGTGGATTAATCTACCGCGTAGCGGTTTCGTTCTACAATCGGAAATAAACAATGTTCAACTCAGATTGAATTATCTCGCTTGCAAATTTTCCCAGTTTTATGCTAATCTTTTTTTGAAGCTTAATGGAGTATTTTGTTGTATTCAAACCGCGAAGTATTCAGCTTCGCGGGTTTTTTTATGACGGTGCCTCCTTTAACTTCAAATACTGAAAAGGAGGTCAATCAGCATGGCAAACGGAACGGTAAAATGGTTTAATGAGTCCAAGGGTTTCGGATTTATCACCCAGGAAGATGGTCCTGATGTTTTTGCACACTATTCTGAGATTAGTGGCAATGGTTTCAAAAGCTTGACCGACGGCGATGAAGTGAGCTTTGATGTTGTTGAAGGCGATAAAGGCCCGAAGGCAATAAATATCGTAAAGCTGTAAACCCGGGAAGCAGGCCTTGTCTGACGGGGCCTGCTTTTTCAATAAGCCACTGAATTTTCTTCTTACAATTCTGTTTCTTGGTTCCAAACTTCAAACACCAAGTTTTGACAGTATAAATTAAGAAAGGGGAAGGGCAAAATGGGTTTTATGGGAATATATGTAAGATTCGGGATTTTTTTAGCAATAATTATTGTACTATGGTATGTATGGATACGTATCTTTGTCATAAGAAATAAATAATACGGATGAAATTTCTTCCTGAAATTTTGTTCTGGAATATTTCTTCAAAATACAACATTTCCATTGTTAATCAATAATTCTTTATCTATTCAAAATCCTTGATAAGTAAACTGCAAGTCATTGATCCAGATTGGTCGCAATGTTGAGCATTACGGGATGAAATGAACGAAAAGGGCCTGCTTATTCCAGGCCCTTCATCTGAGAATCATACTTTTTAAATACGAACCGTCACTGCACATTCCCAGCCACATCTGTCTTTATGAGGTAAACATCGCATTTGCCTGCACCAAAAGAACATGTGGTTCCTGCAATTATATAACCTCCATCTGTGGTCTGCTGCACTGAATAGCCATGATCACCTTCCGCCCCACCAAAAGTCTTGTCCCAGACTTTAATGCCATCTGCATCCGTCTTTATGAGCCAGGCATCATGACCGCCTGCACCAGAAGAATCTGTCTGTCCTGC
>CAYFYW010000396.1:0-3651 GCA_964347425.1 uncultured Nitrospirales bacterium | reverse complement strand
CTTACCTTCGAGTACTGTACCCTTGTAGGTAGCCCGAAACAATTTCATAATATCCTCAACTCGGATTTTGTCATCTGGCTTAAGAAATAGAGGATATTGGTACTGACGTGGTTCTTGCACTTTGGAAGGAGTTAGAATCTTCTGGGCCAACCATATACGGTCAACATTGTAAGGGACGCCAGGTATACCAAAGGCCTTGGCAAAATTAAAGCTATGACGATCAGGTTTGTCCAGTAACTTCTTCTCCTTGACAAATTCAAATAAGTCTTTGGAATGCCGGACATCCTTACTGTCCAAATCTACAGAGTGGACACGCATGCCATTGGCGACTACGATATAGGAATCTTCAGGCACCTTTACGGCAATCCAGTGATGACCTGACCCTATCTCAAAATACCATGATTCTCCAGGGTCGCCGATCAATATGCCATTAGCATGACTGGCACCATATTTCTCAACATAGCTTCCCAGTAATTTAACCGCGTCAAGGGCTGACTCCGCCTGTGGCAGGAGCAGGGTTGGAATGACCGCTTCCGCAATACCGATAGGGACCAGAGGATCTGCCCTTTTTGCCCCATTGTTAGTATCCACTGTGTTAGTTGCGGAAATAGCAACATTACGTTGATTAATGCCACGCTCTTCAAAATAAAAACGGTTGCCGATGGCATACGTCGCCTCTTGATAAGCGGCTGCATCAGGCATTGCGCTGTAACTGAACTGATTATTCGGTACCATCACTTTGAGGCCATTACCCAGAATCCAGGTATCTCCCACTACAACGGGATTATCATTATTTTTATTATGGTATTCGGGATGGGGGCGGAACACCAGGTACTTGTTCCAATTATTCTGAGTAAAATCTTCATTACGAGCAAGCAGAATGCTCTCCGGATCGGTTGCCTTTTTACCTGACATTACACTCGTACACATGATTTTTTTCCTTATGACTTTTAATTTTCAAATATTTCGTAATAACGCAGTTAAAAAATTGGGGTTTTATTCTATAAAAGGTTGTTGCTGAGTTATGCAGTGTATCCCTCCACCATCCCAATTCAATATCATTACATCAAAGGTATAGATTTCTCTATTCGGAAACAAATCAGTAAGCACCTCTTTGGCTTCTTGATCTTTCTTCCTAATGCGATCTGGTAAACCTGGCTTCCAATATTGTGGTGCCAAAACTGCCCCATTAGTAATTAGGAAATTGTTATAGCTCGATGCTGCAATTACCTTGATTTCATCGCCCAAGGGATAAACAAAGCCATTCTTGTATTTTTCATAATACTGATCATATATCGCATCGCCCTTCCTTATGGTGGCAAATAGAGGATCAGGAAGTGGAATTCTTCTAATATTTAATCGTTTTCCATCCTGATCTGAGGCATTCTTCAAAATAGCAACATTTTCCTCCAACCTGTTGCGGTTGACCTCTGCAATGGGGTTTTGTTTTGCCTCCTCTTCAGAAACCTCAGCGACAAGGACAGTATCCTCAGAAACAAAGCGACAATGTTCATCGATGTGTCCTCCGGTAGCCATAGCGGTCATAATATCCTTTGAACCGTCGGGGCCAGGCAGCATTCCGTTAAATGGCAGGTCATCTTCGTATACGCCTTTCTTCAGCCATATCACCTTTTTTAGATTAAAAATTTTCTTAAACTCTTCCTCTATCTCGTCTCGGGTTTTATCAGGGTTACGCTGAAGTTCAACAGCTTCAACTGTAATCATTGTGCCTTTGCCATTGAATTCTCGATCACCACCCTCACTTATCAATTTTGTAGAACGCAGGTCAAGATCGCACTCTTTTGCAACCAGGTTTGGAACCGTTTGATCCAGACAAATCTCTACTGCATCTGCTGACTCCATGCCCCAATTATTGAACCCAAATTTTTGTACAATCATATTGTTATTTTTATCAACCAAAAAGATTGGCCCCATATCTCTAAACCAGATATCATTATGGGGAATGGAGTAAATTGCAACATTATTTAAAGAGATATCATTTTTCTTAAGAATATATTTGATCTTTCTTTTTTCTTCTTCATTTTGTGCTGCAATTTTAACCTTAATATGCGAAACCAGCACCTTAATGAGTTGTACAAACAGAGGAACTGAGGACATGCCCTGTCTAATTTCATAAACGGGCCATCCCAACCAAATAGCCTCCTGCTTTTCAAATTCAGCAGGAAATCTAAAACTTTGATAATTTTTATCATTATCCATTGTATAGTATTATTCCATCTTAGCTTTCGGATAACCGCAAAGGCAAAAGTTGAATTAGGTGAATGGTGAGTAAGTGAGTGGTAATTAGAGACCTACAATCCCGCTCGACATCAGAGCTAAAGTTCTCTGCTCCACGGATGCCATACGAGAGGGCAAATTTTGACCACTCCACCACTCACCACTCACAGATTTGCGGATGTAATACAATATATGGTATGCGTAGATTAACGATTACACAATTCTATGGACCGAAAGGTAAGTCCATATTATCGGGTATGACTAACACTACAACGTGACTTTTTCAGAGGCCGTCAAGGCGTCTGATGTTGGATTTGCGATGTGACAGATAAGCAGCATAGTTTTGCCTTTGAATGAAGCGAATACGGTTGATAGCCTCTTGCGGATCGAGTCGCTTGAGAGGCAGAACTGAGGCAACCAAGAGGCGTGCCTGTTGAATGGTCAGTGCGGGAGCCCCTTTTTCAGCCGTTTCTGGACGCGGACGAGGAAATGATGGGCCAGAATACACTGCGTCATATGGTGGTGCCAACCCATCCAAGAACGGATCATGTAATCACCCATTCCCAGGTTATCTTTGCCGTTTTCCAGAGCAGTCTCCACTGGCCAGCGCATTCCAGCGATGCGTGCCAATTCAGTGTGAGGCGTTCCTGCTGGTGCAATGCTGAGGTACGTCTTAAGCTCGGGCTCTTCTCCCAAAGAGCGACGCATAATCAACCACGCATCGGGACCTGGCAGTTCGTCACGCACTTCAACGACGCGTCGGAAGGCAAACTCGGCGACCGTCGGTCCTTTGCTACCTTCTTTAATCAGAAAAGTCACGTTGTAGTACTAATTCGCAGTGGCAATCTTTGAATTGACCAAGACCACTTTAGAATCAGGTTCCGGTATTGCATTAAGAGTAAATTCTGCAATAACATTCGGTCGAAAGACGAGGCAGTGCGTAGAACCACCAAATTGGAAGTAGCCTAACTGATCACCCTTGTTGACATGCTGGCGTTCTTCAACCGTAATTTGGCAGGAAGACACCTCTGCCATCCCGACCGGTATGACGCACATCAACCCAATGACAGGATCATCACTTTCGATAAAGATAATGGCTCTAGTCGCCACTTGCGTAATGTAACCCTGCGAAAGATTCGGGCCGGCAGGATCGAAACCTTCTGATTGTGCTTCGGAATAGTAGGTGCCTTTTTGTACAAAAGCCTTCTTGATCGTGCCTGACACAGGACTATGCCAACGGTGATAATTGCAGGCACTGAGGAATGCCTGATAAACTGTCCCCCCTAGGAAATCGTTCACGTATTCGTCGCTGGCCAACATGAACTTGAGGGAATATGGCTGGGATTTGATCCAGAACTTGCTGTATTCCTGTACCTCTGTACTGATCTTGTAGGGCGTGGATTCACAGGCACT
>CAYFYW010000395.1:0-2957 GCA_964347425.1 uncultured Nitrospirales bacterium | reverse complement strand
CAAAGAGTAAAACTAAAATAGTCCCGGCGGTCTTATGTACAACAGGAGCTGTCTTTATACCCCCGAACAGCGCGTAGAGATACGGTGCCCAGAATGCATCATGGAATTTAAGCGGCATGCCTGTTAATACTAGTATAACGACTGAAATGGCCAATATAAGATGCTGGATTCTCTGGTTGAGGGTAAACCTGTAGAAGTATTTTTTTCCGTCTTTTATTTTTATAATAGGAAATTTTTCCATTGATTTATTTCCTCCGTTTTATTGTAGCGTTTGGGAAAAATCTTCTTATTAGATCAAGGAATATAATCCCCATTAGTGGCAACAGTGTGCCTCCGGTCAGAACGATAAAGAAAACCGTAAAAAAGTACTGTGCAGGACTCTGCTCCAGATTGAACTCGGAATGAACCTTGTACTTGGCAAGTTTCGGTGATGCTGTTGGGTGACAGTCTATATTAGTACAGATCTTACCTTTATTTTCTGTATATGTGGAGGAGAAGGGATCTTTGTGGCTCAACATCTCGTGGACAGATTCCCCTTTTTTAACATGACAGTCAAGACAATCGGGGACAGTTTCATCGAGGAAGCTGGCAGCCTTGCCGTGAAAGGTTTCACCGTATGAGAACACCGCTTTTGTTGACAGCTCGTGCCTTGCAACTATGTTAGGGTCATCGTGACATCTTGCACACACTTCTGCAATATTCAGAGGATTTCTGCTCTTGTGCAATCTCGTAGTAACGTGGTTGTAAAACCTGAAAATAAACTCCTCTTTTTTATGACAGACCCTGCATCTGCCCAGTGAAGCCTCTGAAATGCCGGGACGTACTCTTTTAAAGAAAGAAAGCGGTCTGTATAAGGGATTATCATGACAGTTCTTACAGGTTGGATAGTCCTCGGAATATCTTTTTTCTTTTCCCTCTTTGTCAACCTTGCCGTGTACGCTTTTTTCCAAGAACGTTTGAGCATCTTTGTGTGAGAATTTTTTTTCAGTTGACGGTTCAACGATATGGCACTCGATCAGGCAATCAACTTTCTTGGCAGGTTCATGGGGTATTTTTTTAATGTCTGCGTGACAATCTTCACACTTTACCTTGGCATGAACACTGTTTTGAAAAATGTCTTCATTGACATAAAAGAGTTTTAATTGCCCTTCTTCGTCAACCCTGCTGATACCCGGATACTTGTGACACAGTAAACAGTTGCCTATATCAGCCGTGTAAGAATCAGTGGTCAGGGAAAAAATGAGGATTACAGACAATACAGAGGGGAAAAGATACAGCCTAAGGATTGTTTTTGACATCATATATGTCCCCCCATTCTAAATTATCTCTGCGGATAAAAAAAACAATATAATAATCTACAAAAAAAAATCAGATTTGTAAAATAATTTATAGTTATAGGAGTATAAAAAAAATTTGATGAAAAGCTCAGGAGATTTTTGGTCAGAAGGACGGAGTTATTTCTACTCTTTCTTCCGGATCATGGAAATATTTATATCTAAAGAGGGCATCAAGACCATGACAGTCAATACATATATTATTATAACTCACGTTCCGTAAGAAACTGTTTGTTACATTACCCTCGAGATTTCTTTGAACACCCTTCTGTCTGTCCAGAGGGCTCCACTGATGAACGTTGTGACAGGAAGGACAGGAAATGTTACCGACGTTTGTTTCCTTACCGGTCTTTTTATCATAAATGGGTGCAAAATCTATTGAGGCCCTGTTATTTCGCAGGATATTGGTTATTAACTTTTTCTCGGGATGGGTTGCAATTTCCGGGATCTTGTTTTTTGCAACATTTCTTCTGGAATGGCAGCTCGAGCATAGTGAGTTCATTATATTTTCTTCATAAGAAATAGGACCATATGGCCTTGCCCAGAGCTTCAGTTTATTCGGGCTGTTATGAACAAGATGACATACTCCGCACTGTCCAGATTCCTTCACAGTCTGTCCCAACAGATTCGTTTCTTCCGGAGCCGTTATGTTGAGGTCATGATCTGTTCCGTCAATAAATGTCTTGTCCTCGTGACAGGCTCCGCACAGCTCAGAAAAGGGGTAATTTAACTTTCTTAAAAAGCTGTTTGAAGCGTTCCCCTCCAGATTTTTGAATGTGTAATTTGTAATGGTCCTGGCCGGATCCCATATATGAGGGTCATGACAGGTTATGCATACAATTTTTCCCTCTGCAAATATATTGCCTTCATTGTCGTAAAGGTACATGGTGGTAGAAATATTCGATTTATCCAGGAAATCGTCAACAGGATTATAGTTTTCACCGATAAGCTTTTCTTTTGCTATCCCCTTTGGACTATGGCAAACTTGACATAGTTGTGTGACAAAATCTTTGTCTCCCGAGAGTTTTTTTGCCCATATGTGTTTATCTGCGGCATTATGCGGGATGTGGCATGCACCACATGGGCCCGAGAATTTTGCAGTAAATCCCTGCATGTTTTTTTCTTCCGGTGCCGTTACTTCAAGGTTGTGGTCAGATGTAATTAACTGTTTTTTATCGGTATGGCATTCCAGGCATAAACGTGATGAAGAGCTGTTTGATCTCCTCAAGAAACTGTTCGATGAATCACCCTCAACGTTTATTCCCCCTTTGTTCTCAGAGGAATCAGGATCCCATATGTGAATATCATGGCATGTAAAACACTGTATTCTGCCGGAGGGATTTTTTTCTCCGTCAGCCAAAAACAGGGGAAGGTCAGCCGGAATTTCTGTTTTTGACCCGGGCTCGACATTAATAGGGTGTGAATATCTCCCGATTCGTCTTGTCTCATAGTCCGTATCTTCTCCGTGGCACGTCAGGCACATTTGTGATGCAGGGTTACCAAGTCTCAGCGGCCTTGCCCAGAGTTTTTTACCAGGTGCGTTATGGGGGATATGGCATGCCCCGCAGGGCCCTGATGCTGACAGCGGTTGTTGCCTGATATTTTTTTCGTCAGGGAGTGTTA
>CAYFYW010000394.1:0-3539 GCA_964347425.1 uncultured Nitrospirales bacterium | reverse complement strand
ATATACCGGTCAACATACCTGTCGCAAAAGTCAAAGCAGATATGAGGGCGAGGGAACTCTCGAAAGTCCATTTAAAAAATGTCAGGGTTATTACTGTCTGGTTCTGTACCGAAAAGAGCATAAGTACAAAGACGATAACTAAGGCAACAAAAACAGAGAATTGCATAACACACGATTTCCGGGTTTAGACTTTTTAGCCCCCCATTACATCACTTGTCTCTTTAGCAGGGACCTCGAAATTTATTACCTTATCAGAAGGTGTTTCGAGCGCCTCAACTTCTCCCTGGACTTTATTGATCTGCGCATCGATGTTGGCCCCTTTAGAGACAGAAATATATTGTCTGTAAAACAGCTCTCCTTTTCCCCGGCCAGTCGGTCCTATTTCTATTTCACTGCTTTCCAACTTACCATTAAATTCGCCATTTACATATATTTTACCTTTTGCCTCTACCTTGCCTCCGTCGAACTTACCCGTAATTTTTACATCACCACCTGAAATAATATCCCCGTTAATCAGTTCCCCCTCTACGTCAACACTGCCTTCCCTGGTTTTTATACTTCCTTTACAAGACCCCTTTATAATAATATTTGAACCCTGTTCAGAACTTATATTGCCTTCAACTTCTCCACTTAATTCCAAATCGCAAGATATATTGATATCCCCTGTCAGCCTGCTTCCTTTGAGAATGGTATTTACTTTTACCTTCTCTTTTACTTTTTCTTTGCTGATTTCTACCATGTAATTTTTTTCATAATCGTTCTTCTCAACACCTTCATAATCCGGCTCTCTTTTCTTAAACATGCTCTACCCCCCTTCAAATTAAAAATAAAAAAAGTTACCCCGCAACTCCACCCTCTCAAAAAACAGCGACCCTTCTTTCTGAAAGAGCAGGTTTAAATGTAGCAATATTTTAAAAAAAATGCAAATCAAGAGAATAAACATCAATCTATCCTGACATTGTGGGAAGGCTTATTCGGAATGTGGTTCCCTCTCCTTCCTGGCTGTCAACCTCAATACTGCCCCCGTGAGAAACAACAACCTTCTGAACAATTGCAAGTCCAAGCCCTATACCTTTTTGTTTTGATGTATAGAAGGGGTAGAATATCTTTTGTTTTATATCATCAGGGATTCCGTGTCCGGTATCCTTAATGTTAATCACTGCACTATCGTGCACACAATTTAATTCTACTTCGAGATTACCGCCATCAGGCATTGAATCAACGGCATTGATAAACAGATTTGTAACGGCCTGTCTCAACAGGATTTCATCGGCAATTATAAATACAGGCCTTTCCGCCTTTACCAAAACCTTGATTTTCTCATTATCACTTATTGCCGTGGTAATAGTCTCTTCTATCACCCTGTTCAAATCCAAAGGTACTTTATGTAAATCAGTCGGTTTTGCAAATGCAAGAAATTCTGAGATAATTTTATCAATATTTTCTATTTCTGTTAATATCGAATTTACGACAGCTTTATCCGAAGCCTCCACTTTTTTACTCAAAAGTTTTGCGTAACCGGCAATAACAGACATCGGATTCCTGATCTCATGGGCAATACCTGCTGACATTTCTCCAAGCTGGGTAAAACGCTTTTTAAGTTCAACCTGCGCCTGCAGCGCCTTTACGTCTGTCAGGTCCGTAAAAACAAGTGCAGTTCCAATTATCTCATCAGCCGCATTTTTCAACTGTGAGGCTGTTACCCCAAGACATATATGTCTGTTGTCTCTCGTAACATAAGGATACTCTCCCCTTTTTACAGTTCTGGCCTCTTTCATAAGGCTCAGTAACGGCTCATAAAAAATTTCTGAACATTCTTTATCTATTGTATCTTTAGCCCTGACTCCCAGGATCTTCTCTGCCGATTGATTTATGCTCTTTATCTTCATCAAATTGTCGGTGCTTACAACCCCGCTTGGGACACTCTGTAAAATATTTTCGTTATAACTCTCCATCCTGACGGCCCTGTCCTCCGCAAGTGCCCTGAGTCTGTCAAGTTCTTTCTCCTTTTGTTTGAGTTTTCCCACAAGCTCCTGAAAGGTATCAACTACAAACCCTACTTCAGACTTTTCCTTATTATCGCCTGATGTTTTAAGGGTCTTCCTCTGATTCGCGACGTACGCCCTCACCGCCGAATAAGCCGCAGTTACAATCACAAAGATGCCTATGCCCAAGAAAATCCGAATGTTTATACTATTCAGGTATTGACTCAAAAAAATCCCTATCAGAAAACCTGAGAGTACGAGCAAAAATCCGGTAATTGGCCTGACATAATTATTAGCTTGCATAAATATACCAGTTTAAAAGTTCCTGACCGAGGAACAGACTGACAACAGCTCCAAATGCGAGATAGGGACCGAAAGGTATCTTTGAACCCCACTGCTTCCCTTTCACCATGATCAGGGAAACCCCGATCAGAGAGCCAAAAAGACTCGCAAGAAAGGTAGTCAGTATAACGCCCTTCCAGCCTAAAAGCCCCCCCACCATCGCCATCATTTTTATATCTCCCCCGCCCATAGCCTCTTTCTTAAACACTGCCTCTCCAAGCAATCCCATTAGGAAGAAAAGACCCCCTCCAAGGACAAGGCCTGTAAACGACATCTTGAATCCCAATACGTCAACACGTGAAAAAGGGTCGGGAATAACGGTGGAACCAAAAATCAAAGCAAGAGGGATACCGGGAAGAGTTATGCCGTTCGGGATTATCCGGTATTCAAGGTCAATAAAAGTAATAACTATCAGAGATGATACAAAGACAAAATAAACCAATAAAAACCAGGAAAAACCAGGACCAAATCTCCACAGCACCAGCACATATAAAATAGCGTTGAGCGATTCAACAAACGGATATTTTAAGGATATTCGTGCTCTGCATACCCTGCACCTCCCCTTTAAAAAAATGTAGCTTAGTATGGGGATATTGTCCCTCGGCGAAATAGGATTATTACATGAAGGACATCTCGAGGAAGGTAATACAAGTGACAGACCCCGGGGAATTCTGTATATACACACATTCAGAAACGACCCGACTACAGCGCCGCATACAAACGCTATAAAATACAAAAATGTTGTATCATACACAGTTGTCTATTCCTCAGATTTGCCAATGTCATGTGCCCTGCTTTTATAGTCTTCTATTTCCTCTTTGATTTTTTTTATCTCACTCATTGTCTGGAGAATGATAAAATCTTTTAGCACCGCCTTTTCTTCTTTTTCCTTCATCTCAAATATCCTCTTGCCTATATCACGGTAAAGTTCATCAAGTCTGGTTTCCAGTTTGCTGCTTTCATAAAGTAGTCGTACCAGAGAAGTCTCCACCTTTGTCCTCTCGGCGACAAAAGTCGCGATCCACTTAATCCTCCTCATGCCTTCCCGAAAACTTTTTCTTGTCTTCTCCAACATAAGCCCTCCAAAAAAAGTTACAAATTATAAGTGAAAAGTTAAAAGTTATGTAACTACTCAGGTTGTCAGGTTCACGGTTCACGGTTGGTCGCATTATGTTATTAAGATAGTTGGTAAATCGATTCGAGTATCGGTTG
>CAYFYW010000393.1:0-7147 GCA_964347425.1 uncultured Nitrospirales bacterium | reverse complement strand
AGGAAACTAATAAAAAATATGGCAATTGAGAAATTGAGTCATTGACTAATTAAAAACTTAATAACCCGGTGACTTAATGACTCAATAACTGATTTATTAAGGAGGATAGAATGTCTATTAGCAAGGAACAGGTTTTTGAGTTTATTGACAAGATGACAGTATTGGAGATATCACAGTTTATAAAGGACTTTGAGGAGAGGTACGGGGTTACCGCTGCTGCTCCTGTAGCGTTGGCTGCAGCCGCAGGTGCTCCGGCAGCAACGTCAGTCGCAGAGGAAGAGAAGACAAGTTTTGATGTTATTCTGGTTTCTGCAGGGGACAAGAAAATCCAGGTTATAAAAGTTGTCCGTGAGCTTACAAGTCTGGGTCTCAAGGAGGCCAAAGAACTTGTGGACAGTGCTCCAAAACCAGTAAAATCAGGGGTATCAAAGGAAGAGGCAGACGCAGTAAAAGCTAAACTTGAGGAACAGGGAGCAACGGTAGAAGTAAAATAATTAATGAGGGATCAGAACACAGAGCCCTGTACCGAATGGTATAGGGCGGAATACAGAATTTATCAGTCTGTGATCTGATATCTGTGTTCTGGAGAAGGAGTGATATGGCAAAGGCTTTAAGGCAAAGAAAAGATTTTGGCCGGGTACCAGAAATATTACCGGTACCTGATCTTATTGAAATTCAAAAACGTTCTTTTGAACAGTTTTTGCAAAAAGATGTTCCGTCAAACAAAAGGAAAGACGCCGGATTGCAGGCTGCCTTTTACAGCGTTTTTCCTATAGTTGATTATAACGAGGCAGCATCAATTGAGTTTGTCGAATATTTACTGGGAGAGCCTAAATATGACGCGAGGGAAAGCCTCCAGAAGGGTATTAACTATGCCGCCCCTTTAAAGATAAAGGTTAAATTGAATTTATGGAAGAAAAGCGAATCCGGCGAGAAGACAATAAAGGAGTCCCGCGAACAGGAAGTTTATTTGGGGGAACTCCCGCTTATGACAGATACCGGTACTTTTATTATAAACGGCACCGAAAGGGTAGTTGTTAGTCAACTTCACCGGTCACCAGGTGTTTTTTTTACTCATGATAAAGGTAAAACGCATTTTAGTGGCAAGGTTCTTTACTCTGCCAGAATAATACCAACAAGGGGATCGTGGTTTGATTTTGAATTCGATTCGAAAGACATCCTTTTTGTAAAAATTGACAGGAGAAAAAAATTACCGGCCACGATAATTCTAAAGGCTCTTAAGTATATAGATGATCAGATACTGAGGATGTTTTATCCCGTTGAAGAGATTAAAATAAAAAATGGCATTGTAACCAGGCAGGTCGGTGAAGGGTTGGTTGGTGTAAAGACTCTACAGAATGTATATGCCCCCAGAACCCGCGAATTAATTATTAAGGAGGGTGGCAGAATAACAAAGGGTATCCTTAAGAAGATGGAAACAACGGGTATAAAGGATATATCCGTTTCAAAAGAAGGACTTATCGGGAGAGTGACTGTCAGTGATGTTGTAGACCCTGAAACCGGAGAAGTCATTTTAGAAGGTAATGAGGAGATTACGGGCGACGTTGTAGATAAGATTATGACCTTAAAAATCTCCAAACTCGATTTACTTTTAATTGATGGGATAAATTACCTTCCCATCATAAGAGATACACTGCTTATGGATAAGGTCGGTACGCCCGATGAGGCAATAATAGAGATTTACAGGAAACTGAGACCCGGCGAGCCACCGACGATGGCCGATGCGAAAGAACTTTTTTATGGATTGTTTTTTAATCCAAAAAGATATGATCTTTCTCCTGTTGGAAGGCTAAAACTCAACACACGTCTTGATCTTGATATTCCTCTCGGTACGAGAGTATTAACGGATAGAGACATCATAGAGATTATTCGCTACCTTCTGAACCTGCGTGTCGGCAAAGGAGAGGTTGATGACATAGACCATCTTGGTAACAGAAGGGTCAGGGCCTTAGGAGAACTTCTTGAGAATCAGTTCAGGATTGGTCTTGTCAGGATGGAAAGGGCGATCAAGGAGAAAATGACGCTTGCTGAACTTACTGAAGCGATGCCCCACGACCTTATTAATGCAAAACCTGTCATAGCAGTTATCAAGGAGTTTTTTGGCTCAAGTCAGTTGAGTCAGTTCATGGATCAAACAAATCCCCTTTCAGAGATAACGCACAAGAGAAGATTGAGCGCTCTTGGGCCAGGCGGGTTGACAAGGGAGAGGGCAGGCTTTGAAGTCAGGGATGTGCATCCAACGCATTATGGCCGTATCTGTCCCGTTGAGACTCCGGAAGGACCTAATATAGGGCTGATAACATCGCTTGCCACATATGCAAGAGTTAATGATTTTGGTTTTATTGAATCGCCTTATAGGAAAGTTAATAACGGCAAAGTTACAGATGACATAGAGTATCTCTCGGCAATTGAAGAGCAAAAGCATGTTATTGCACAGGCTACTTCATCTGTTGATAAAAGAGGATATCTTACCGACGAAACAGTATCAGCGAGAGTTGGGGGCGACTTTAAACTGGTTGCTCGAGAAGATGTTCACTATATGGATGTTTCTCCTAAACAAATTGTAAGTGTTTCTGCCTCACTTATACCGTTTCTCGAAAATGATGATGCTAACAGGGCACTCATGGGCTCCAATATGCAAAGACAGGCCGTACCACTATTGCAGACAGAGGCACCAATAGTCGGGACAGGCATGGAAAGTGTGGCTGCAAGAGATTCGGGAGTTATGGTTATTGCTAAAAGGTCAGGCATAGTAGAGTTTGTTGATGCTTCAAGGATTGTTGTGAAATATGACGGGGGAGTGGATATCTATAAACTTACCAAATTCTACCGCTCAAACCAGGCCACCTGCATAAACCAGAAGCCTATTGTAAGTACAGGGGATTCGGTGAAGAAGGGAGAGGTTATTGCTGATGGCCATGCTACCGATCTCGGTGAACTGGCCTTAGGTAAGAACGTCCTTGTTGCATTCATGTCGTGGCGGGGATATAACTTTGAAGACGCGATTATCATAAACGAACGACTCGTAAAAGAGGATAAATATACCACAATCCACATTGAGGGGTTCGAGATAGAGGCTAGAGAAACCAAACTGGGGCCTGAAGAAATCACAAGAGACATCCCTAATGTTGGAGAGGAGGCTCTCCGCAACCTGGACGAAAGTGGAATTATAAGAACGGGTGCGGAGGTAAAGCCGGGCGATATTCTCGTGGGCAAAGTAACGCCAAAGGGAGAAACTCAGTTAACGCCTGAAGAAAAGCTGCTGAGGGCAATATTCGGAGAAAAGGCGGAAGAGGTGCGGGAAAATTGTCTCTATGTTCCCCCTGGTATTGAGGGCACAGTAATTGATGTGAAGATATTTGCAAGAAAGGGTGTCCAGAAAGACGAAAGGACAAAAACTATAGAGAAGAGGGATATAGATCGTATACAGCAAGACCTTGCAGAGGAAGTGAGAATTATCGAAGAGAATAAATTCCAGAAAATGAGGGAGATACTCCTTGGCCAAAAAGTGGCGGAGGACGTCAAACTTTCAAGGACCAGAAAAGTAGTATGTCAAAAGAGAAAGGTTCTCACGGAGGACCACCTTGAGAATATTCCAGACTCACACCTTCATAAAATAAAAATTGTAAATGCTGAAGCAAGAGAAAAGCTCAAACTTGTAGAAAGAGAGACACAACGTTACCTCGGTTCACTTGCGGATTATTATGATGAAAAAATTGGAAGAGTGAAAAAAGGGGATGAACTATCACCTGGCGTTTTGAAGGTTGTAAAAGTCTTTATTGCCATGAAAAGAAAAATTCAGGTGGGAGACAAGATGGCAGGACGACACGGTAATAAAGGCGTAATCGCCACTATAGTTCCAGAGGAAGACATGCCTTATATGGAGGATGGAACACCTGTTGACATAATCCTTAATCCTCTTGGGGTTCCTTCCCGAATGAATGTCGGGCAGATACTTGAAACTCATCTGGGATGGGCCGCCAGGATATTAGGTCTTAATGTTGCAACACCCGTATTTGAAGGTGCAATGGAAAAGGACATAAAGGACTTCTTACAGGAGGCGAAATTGCCTTCCAGTGGTGGAATCACCCTATATGATGGCAAGACCGGTGAGGCTTTCCATAGGCCGGTTACTGTGGGATGCATGTACATGATGAAACTTCATCACCTTGTGGATGACAAGATACATGCACGATCTATCGGGCCTTATTCCCTCGTTACGCAGCAGCCGCTCGGCGGGAAAGCACAATTCGGGGGTCAGAGGTTAGGTGAAATGGAGGTTTGGGCACTTGAGGCTTATGGTGCCGCACACACTCTTCAGGAATTTCTTACTGTTAAGAGTGATGATGTTTTAGGCAGGGCAAGGATGTATGAAGCGATTGTTAAGGGAGAGACTAATCTTGAGCCTGGTGTGCCGGAGTCTTTCCATGTTTTAATGAAAGAGCTTCAGAGCCTAGGCCTCGATGTGGAATTATTAGAAGAAAGATTATCTCTAAAAGGTGATAAACGTAAGTTAACGACCTCAAATAAAAAAACATCCTAATAGGCGAGGATGCTTGATTGCACAGATTAAAAGCAGGTTTAATGAACATTAAACTAGGAGGATAATTTAGTGGAAGACATCTATTCTATCTTTGAAAAACCGAAGAATCCGAGAGAATTTGAAGCAATAAAAGTAAGACTTGCTTCTCCGGAAAAGATAAGGGCCTGGTCTTACGGTGAAATAAAGAAACCAGAAACCATAAACTATAGAACTTTTAGACCCGAGAGGGACGGTCTTTTCTGTGCCAAGATCTTTGGTCCTGTAAAAGATTGGGAGTGTATATGTGGTAAGTATAAAAGAATGAAGCATAGGGGGGTAGTCTGTGATAAGTGCGGAGTTGAGGTTATCCAGTCCAAGGTGAGGCGTGAAAGGCTGGGACATATAGAACTTGCAACCCCTGTTGCACATATATGGTTTCTGAAGGGTATTCCATCGCGGATAGGAACAATACTTGATATGACGATGCGTCAGCTGGAAAAGGTGCTTTACTTTGAGAGTTATATTATTATTGATTCCGGCAGTACGCGTATGAAGAAAAAGGAACTCTTTAGTGAAGAGGAGTATAAAAAGAGAATCCAGGAATTCGGCGATAAATTTAAGGCGGGTATTGGTGCAGAAGCAATAAGGGAGCTTCTCAGAGATGTGGATCTCGATGCCATTGCAAAGGAATTGAGGACTAAGATCCATGCCTCTTCATCGCTCGGGATAAAAAGAAAACTTACAAAAAGGTTGAGAGTTGTAGAGGCATTTAGAAAGTCGGGCAACAAACCTGAATGGATGATTATGGATGTGATCCCGGTGCTTCCACCTGAACTTCGTCCCTTAGTGCCTCTTGAAGGAGGGAGATTTGCCACCTCTGATCTCAATGACCTTTACAGGAGGGTAATAAACAGGAACAACAGGTTGAAAAGGCTTGCGGAACTAAAGGCGCCGAGTGTCATTATTCGCAACGAAAAGAGGATGCTTCAGGAGTCGGTTGATGCACTTTTTGATAATGGCAGGAGGAACCGTGTTTTAAAAGCAGCGACAAAAAGGCCTCTTAAGTCGTTGAGCGATATGATAAAAGGCAAGCAGGGACGTTTCAGGCAAAACCTCCTTGGTAAGAGAGTTGATTATTCAGGGCGTTCCGTTATCGTTGTGGGGCCGGAATTGAAACTTCATCAATGCGGACTTCCAAAAATAATGGCGCTTGAACTGTTCAAACCCTTTATATTTAATAAGCTCGAAGAAAAGGGATTTGCAACTACGATTAAAGCTGCAAAGAAGATGGTAGAACAGGGGGTGGAGGAGGTTTGGGATTGTCTGGATGAAGTCATAAGAGAACATCCGGTTCTCTTAAACAGGGCACCAACTCTTCACCGTCTGGGGATTCAGGCGTTTGATCCTGTATTAGTTGAAGGCAAGGCTATAAGACTTCATCCTCTTGTCTGTACTGCCTTTAATGCAGACTTTGATGGTGACCAGATGGCAGTGCATGTTCCTCTTTGTGTAGAGGCGCAGATTGAGGCAAGAGTATTAATGATGTCCGTTGGGAACATTCTCTCCCCTGCCAGTGGCAGGCCTATTACAGTACCTACTCAGGACATGGTATTGGGTATCTATTATCTCACGAAGGAAAAAAAAGGAGCCGCGGGCGAAGGCAAAATATTTTCTTCTCCTGAAGAAGTAAGAATCGCATATGACGTTGGAGAAATTGAAGAACATGCGAACATAAAAGTAAGAATGGATGGCTCCTTCGTAACGACAACAGTAGGTCGGATTATTTTCAGTGAAATCTTGCCGGATGAAATACCTTTCTCTCTTGTCAACAGAGAGATGACTAAAAAAGAAGTGGGTAAACTCGTTGAGCTCTGCTATAAGAAAGCGGGGAGACGGGCAACAGTCGTTTTTCTTGACAACATTGAAAAGATCGGGTTCAAGTATGCAACGCGGTCAGGAATCTCTATATGCATAGACGATATGCACGTGCCGGCCAAGAAATCGGCACTGATAAAAGATGCCGAGCAGGAGGCAGTAGACATTCAAAAACAGTACGCAGAGGGGCTTATTACGAATGGGGAGAGATACAATAAGGTTATTGATATCTGGGCACAGGTTACCGAAAAGATTGCGGATGAGATGATGAAGGAACTGGGTGCCGAGGGTATAAAAAAGATTGATAGTGTTTCTGAAGAAGAACTTAGGGAACGGCGCTCCTTTAACAGTGTCTTTATGATGGCGGATTCCGGTGCACGGGGATCTGCTGCTCAATTGCGGCAGCTTGCTGGAATGAGGGGTCTTATGGCAAAGCCTTCAGGAGAAATCATTGAAACCCCGATTACGGCAAATTTCAGAGAGGGATTAACTCCGCTTCACTACTTTATATCAACACATGGTGCAAGAAAGGGGCTGGCAGACACGGCACTTAAAACGGCCAATTCAGGTTACCTGACAAGGAGGCTGGTTGACGTTACTCAGGATGTTATTATAAGAGAAGATGACTGCCATACTGCAGATGGAATATATGTAACGAGTCTTGTTGAGGGCGGCGAAATTATCGAGCCTCTTGAAGAGAGGATATTTGGCAGAATTATCGCAGAAGAT
>CAYFYW010000392.1:0-5250 GCA_964347425.1 uncultured Nitrospirales bacterium | reverse complement strand
TCCCGTTCACCTCCACCAAATTTTCTTTTCACAAATGGGGTCAGGCTTGCAAACGTGCATTTGGTAGCACTATGAAAAGGTTAGGAGCCAGGTCTCAACATTTGACATTATTCCCCTGACCCCTAATCAATCTTCCTGAACATCTTTTTACTGGAATTACACACAGGGCATTTGTCAGGTGCCTGTCCTTCAGCCGTATAGCCGCAGACCTGACAGACATGGTAGTCAACCTCTTCATTACTGCCCAGGTTTTCGAGCGCCTTCCTGTATAGTTCAGCGTGAACCTTTTCCACTTCATTTGCATAATTAAAGCTCCTCAGAGCAGGCTTACTGCCTTCGGCTTCCGCGTCCTTGATCATCTGGGGGTACATGCTCTGGAATTCATAGGACTCGCCGTTGATAGCGGCATCAAGGTTTTCTTTTGTGCTTTTTATTCCCCCGAGTTCCTTCAGATGGTTATGTGCGTGCACGGTTTCTGCTTCAGCAGCAGCCCTGAAGAGTTTTGCCACCTGTTTGTAACCTTCCTTGTCCGCCTTTTTAGCAAATGCAAGATATTTCCTGTTCGCCTGTGATTCTCCGGCAAAGGCATCCTGCAGATTTTTCTCTGTTTTTGACATAGTAATCCATCCTCCTTTTTCTCTGACCCTTTGATTTCAGTTTTCAGAAGGGCTAAGAAGAAGACAAAAAGCCATTATATTAACGTCTGATCCAGCGAACGTCCATTGCCCAGACTTCGTATAAGATGACTGGCGTCTTGACCATTAGAATTTTAGGCCATTATTATTTGCAATGTCAAATGTTGAGTCATAAACCTTTTGACTTGACTTCAGCAGACCTCAACTTCTTTGCCGGAGAAATTTTTTAAAAGTCTTCGAATAATTCCTTCAATAAAATCTTCATTCAGCCACTTCTCTATTTTATGTTTTTTATAAAGTCCTCTAACTTTGGTTTGGTAGTTCATCCTGTCAATAATAACGCTGTCTACATAAGGTCTTGTCTTCTCTGCAAGGGATTCGGGATTCATGGGCAGTGTAGGGCCTATAAAGACATATGTATGAATCCCTTTTTCATGGAGTTTCCTCAATGTCTCCATACGCGCCTGAACTGGAGGGGCAAAGGGCTCAACAATCTGTCTTACCCTGTCATCATCAGTTGTTATGGTCAGGCCAACACTTGCATCTTTGAATTTTGAAATTAAGTCAATGTCCCGAAAGACAAGAGGGGATTTCGTAAGAATATCAAGGGGGAATTGACACAGTGCAAGGACTTCAAGGCACTTTCTTGTTATCATGTATTTTCTCTCAATCGGCTGGTACGGGTCTGTCACAGAACTCATGATTATTCTGCCCCTTTCAGCGCGTTTGAGCTGCCTTCTCAGAACCTCAGGGGCATTTATCTTTACGTCTACAAAACTTCCCCACGGCTCAATGTGACCCGTAAATCTTTTCATAAAGGTTGCATAGCAGTATTTACATGCATGGGCGCAACCCACATAGGGGTTTATGCAGTATTTAAGGCCGGGTATGCCTGTTTTCGAAAGAATAGAGCGGACGTTTATTTTTTCAACAGTCGGTGTCATGGATTTATTTTATCACGCAGTACTAAAAAGGCGGGTAATTGTATTTCTCGAAGAGGGTGTCCGGCGGTTTAAAAAAAAAGGGTGGGGTCAGATCTGCCCTCTATTTATTTTTTTTATAGATTTTATTTGTAAAGCTTATAACCCTTGACAATATGCTGAAATGAGTTAAAATATAAATAGAGAATACATTTGCGGTACTCTGGAGCGAGTTAAACCTGAGCACCAAGCAAATTGAGTAGGGGAGCGGGAATAGATGTGGTGAGCAGGCCTCTATGGTTCAGGAGGAAGTCTAAAGCATCTATCGAAGCACCCACTTAGAAAAAGACCTCATGGTTTCTCGTATCCAGGGATCGCATACAATATTAGTAGAGCCATTAAAGGGCATTTGGTCATCCTGTTAAAAGGAGTAGCAAAAAAAGCACGTGCCGTCTTCAGGGTTGTCCAACCAGGTGGGCCTGATTATGGCTCTATTTTTTTGGATATAAGCTCTGAAAATTACCTGCTTCTGAGATAATCCATTACAATATTCCTCAGGATGTTTGCGAATTTAATATCAGGTATTTCGGTCTCTGAAAAAAATTGCAGCCTTTTCCCCTCTCCGAGGGTCAACTCATGTACTGGTTTATCAATTTTCCCTGTGTAGATATATTTAATGTTTGGCCACGCGTCTCCTTTAAAACACTCATATTTTTTAAAAAAACCAAATTCTTTTAAGTCCCAGTGCAGCTCTTCCTTAACTTCCCTCACAAGGGCCTGTTCCGGTGTTTCTCCTTCTTCAACATGACCTCCGATTAGATCCCAGTGATCGGGAAAAGGGATATTCTGCTTATTGTCTCTTAGATACAGGAGAAGCTCGCCCTTGCTGTTTTCCAAAATAATTGCCGCAACTTTTTTCATGAATCTTTATAATGGTAAGAATTTCCTTTTTCGTGATAAAGCAACTTCAAGTATAGAAATGGCAGGGTACGGTATTATCGCTCATTCCTGCCTGCCGGCAGGCAGGTCGGTAAAAGAAACCGCTCAAATACCATACCCTGCCATCACGGAAAAAGAAATGCTTCCCTTATAATATACCATCACCTGATTATTTGCGATAATTTCGGATAAAGCAACTATAGATTATAACTGTAATCTACAATCTTCAAAGGAACCCGTCAATCGTCTGTTACAGAGGTGCTCCTTCGGGGTCAGGAAGTCTTTATCGAGCAGACGTAATAGAACCTCTGTTGGCAGGGTAGGGGCAGGGAAAGTTGACAAAGGGTTCTTAATTTCCTAACATTATTTTAGAAATCAGTACTGGCCAAAATAATATAAAAAAAGGCAGGATGGCAAAGAAACACAATAACGGCACCTTTAGAATGAACAGTGAGCGCATAGCGAGCGAATGTAAGAAATAAGCAAATCCTTACATTCGTATTTACGATAGTGAATACAAAAAAGAGACGTTTCAAATACCTAAAAACGTCAAAACAGAATTGTTTCTGATAACGTATTTCATTAAAATTAAGGTTATCATATGGTTAATCATGCCGACCTGTCCCGCTGTAGTGTGCGGGGTTTATTGTGTTTATGAGGTATTCTGCCTTAATAGCATTTCTGTTTTGGACAGATGTGTTTAGGAATATTTATTGAAGGGATTTTCAGACAGGAGGTAGCGGCGTGCAGAGGAAAAAGGGTCATTTCATAAGCTGGTTTGTCGCATTTCTTTTTTCAGGTATATTCTCGCTTCACCTTTACGCAGCACAATCACCCCAGTCAATCTATACCATACAGGTGGCCAGCTCAACTAACGTCGGGTCAATCCATAAGGACTTTGATGATTTGACACAAAGAGTTGATGAAAAAAACCTGGATTATCTCCGGATAGAAAAGATCGGAAAATTTTACGCGCTGCGGCTTGGTAAGTTTGAGGCCCGCAACCGCGCGGCAAAGTTTCTCGACCGGATTAAGTCACAGCTCCCATCGGCTGTTGTGATGAAGGCCTATTATAAGGAAAAGCGAATCGTAAGGATGTATGAACGCCCTGAAAAATCAATGCAGGAAGTCATGACTGTACAGAAAAAACCGGTACAGGAGCCGGCACCGAAAGAGGTGCCTCAGGAGATAAAACCCCCTGTCCGGGAAAAAGCTGAACCGGAGGCTGACAGAATCAAAGAGACGGAGTCCGTAAAAAAACAGATAGCAGCCGTAGCAGGACTCGTTGATAAAAAGGATTTTAACAGGGCATTCGAAATAGTCAAGGCAGAAACAGCGAAACAGCCAGAGAATCCCGAGCTCAATGCCTGGTACGGCACGGTTCTTTTGAAGATGGATAAGCCTGCTGAAGCACTGAAGTACCTGAAGAAAGCTGTTGAATTATCCCCGGGGGTATCTGACTACCATAACGGCGCCGGGTACTGTTTGTTTTTTTTAAACAGACTTGATAAGGCTATTCATGAGTTTAATAATGCCGTTTCTCTCGACCCGGCTCATGCTGACGCCCTTGCCGGTCTGGGGATGGCATATGCAAAAAGCGGCAGAAAAGAAAAAGCAGTGGATGTATATAACAGACTCAAAGAAGTAGACGGAGATGCAGCATATAAGCTCTTGAAAATAATTGAAGGAGCAAAATTATAACCGGCAGTTACGGCCCGGCTTGCTCGTTTAAGACTTTTCTGAAGGCCTCATCACGAAAAGAAGGGAGTGATCCTGTCCTTCCTGCCTCGCTTGATACCTTTCTGAAAGCTTCACTGCCGAATGACGGTAACTGCACTTCCCCTGTATCTTTCGATATCGAACTACCGGAGGGTATTTTAGTTTTTGTGCTGTCACGAAGCAGCGGTATGCTCACGCCCAGGAGAATGACAGCGAGAAGCGCGAGGGGTATATAAATCCAGAGCTTTTTTGACCGGCCCTTTTCCGGCGTAACAGATGAGTCAGCAGCAGCTTGAACTACGTCCGGCTCTAGTTCTTCGTCTTCATCTGTTTCTTCCTGAGCATCTCTGTCAGGCGGCCGAAAAGCTTCTTCATTTTCAGGCTCTACCTTTTTTTCAGCCATCGCGGGCACTTCTTCTTCGGCATCAGCCCTTATGTCTTGAGGCAGTTCAACAGGTTCGGGCCCTTTTCCGCCTGTCTCTTCAAGGTCTTTTATCCCTTCTTCTGCCGGCCCCTGTTCAGGAGGGGAGGGCTCCTCTTCTGCCTCTTTCAATGTTTCTGCAGCTTTCAGAGGAAGCGCACTGTCGTATTTATCTCTCTTCTTTTGATCATACAGGGTTTCATATGCTTCGGTAAGACGGCAGGATATCTCGGCTAATTTCTCTTTTGTATCATGTGAGGAAAGAAAAAGATGCCTGTCCGGATGGAACCGTCTTGATAGACCGTCAAATGCCTTCTTAATTTCTTCTGCTGAAGCCTCTTTTTCAATCTCCAGTAACTCATAATATCCATCAGATTTACATCTGTTATACATGTTTTCTATATTGTCTAATAACTCCTGTGCGGTCTCTTCTTCAAGATCCCCGAAAATCTCTTCAGTTGAAAGCTCAACAGGTATTTCATCCTCTCTTTTTTCCCTGATGAGCCCTATGCTGAGAAAAGCGCAGATAGTCTTCAGGGTTTCAAAGTCCGCCACAGGAGAGAGCGCTAATATTGATTTTAAAGGGTAATTGCGATTTACATAAGAGAGAATTTTT
>CAYFYW010000391.1:0-4921 GCA_964347425.1 uncultured Nitrospirales bacterium | reverse complement strand
AGATATTTTTTGTTCCATTGTCTTTCATAATCCTTTGGGTTTTCCTTTATTATGGCCTCCGAAGCCATTTTGCCGCTCTTCATCGCATAATAGAGGCCCTCATAGCTGAACGGCATAACAAGTCCCGCAGCATCACCTACAAAAAGTATATTCTTCTCGACCATGGAATTCCTCCATTTTAGGGGCAGTCTGTAGAGCTTTTGTCTTCCCTTTCCATGTAGCCTTCGACGCATTTTAAAATTCTCCATAAGACCTTTAAGGTGCTTTCCGCGGATAGAGCCAGTGCCTATATCAACATAATCTTTTTTAGGGAAGACCCATGAATAGAAGTTAGGTGCGTGCAAGGAACCAAACCAGAACTCACATGCCCCGAATTCATCACCGTGCACATCAATTTCTTCCTGTATAGTATAAGCACCTGGCAGAGTCTCAAGACCCATGGCTTTTGCTATTCGTGTATTAACACCGTCTGCAGCTATCAGAAAATTCGATGAAATATACCGTTCTTTTCCTTTTTCATGTACCATTATGCGGATATTTCTCTGTCTTTCCTCTATCCCGAAAAATTCTGCTTCTATCAAATCAGCACCTGCCTCTTCAGCCTGCCTTCTGAGAGCAAGATCAAATGAACCTCTGTCCACCATAGCTATAAATGCACCATTCAATGATACGTTAATTCTGCATCCGTGAGGAGATATCACTGATATGACTTCTACTTTCCTTACTATCTCTTTCCGAGGAAGATGGAATTCATTAAATGACTTTGAGGGAGTTGCCCCGCCGCAGGGTTTAACACGCTTGAGGTCTTTTTCTATAAGGGAGACCCTTGCACCCGCTGTAGCAAGGGTTTTTGCTGCGATAGAGCCTGAAGGTCCACCGCCGACAACAGCTACGTCGTATATATCAGCCATGGGAAAAAATCCAAAAAACTAAATGTCATACTACATTTAACCCCGGTGGAAAGGGACAGTATATACGTGATCTTTGAGGAACGGAATCTTGATCAGGATAAAAGTAGGCTGAAATCTTAAAGAAAAAGTCCCCTATGCTACCTGATATGCTTCCATCCCTGTTTTCTTTCCACGGTCTGCTTTGTTTAACTTCATTAATCGCAATAATGATATAAAGATTTTCAGGTTCCATCCCCTCGATATCCTCCCGGCTTGGGATGGGAAGACCCTTTGCCTCACCGTATTGTGTGTGAGAGTGGAAGTCGCCTATTATCTGAAGTTTCTCAAATTTCGACAGTATCGGCTCTATCTTTTTATGATCCCTGTGACGAAATATTACCCCCCTTCGTCTTCTTCTGGCTGTCTGCAGACTAAAGGCATGCTCTATAATAAAGCGGTCTTCAAGACGATAACCGAGCAAATAGCCCAGGGACTCTTTTTTAAATACCTCTGCACTACTCAGAAGCAGCCCCATAAAGGCATCCCCGGAGAGGTATATCTTCATTGTTTTATAGCTTTTCACTTTCCTCTGTGTTCTGGCATTCTTACTGTCATGACCGGACACGGAGCTCTCCTGACCACCCTTTCTGCAGTACTGCCGAAAAGAAATCTCTCAAAACCCACTCTACCGTAGGTGCCCATAACTATCACGTCTATTTTTTCATCTGAAGCAAACTTATTTATCTCTTCATAGGGTACACCTTTGAGAACTACTTTATCCACGCTTGCAAGGCCCCTTATTTCTTCAAGACAGCAGCTGTCTATTTCCTTCTGTGCCCATTCGGTCATTTCCCTGTAAAGCTCATCTGCAGATACATGCGGGACATGAACATCAGTTGCTTTTGTATAATCATAAATAACATGAAGGATATAAAGCTTTGCGTTATAATGTTTTGAAAGGTCGGCTGCATACGGGAGTGCATGGTAAGAACCCTCGGAAAAATCGGTAGGAAAAAGAATTCTTTCTACTTTTATCATAATAATACCTCCTTAAGATTATTTACTATCCCGGCCGGGAAAGTATTTATATTAAAAATCTGAAACCCTCATATGATTAATTCCTCTCCATTATCTATTTTATAATACATTAATACATTAACTCATGCATTAAGTTCATAAATAATTCTTAATCCCTCAAGAGTTAAAGAGGTATTTATTTCCCTTATTCCATCTATATACGGAACAACCAGATGGGCAGAGCCCCCTGTTGCGACCACATTCATATCTGGTTTGGTACCCCCTTGTGTCTCTCTTTCTTTATCAATAAAAAACTCTTTTTTAATCTCCTTGATAATCCTCTCGACCGCTCCCGCATGCCCCAGTATGAGCCCTGAAAGTATGTTGCTCTCCGTGTCATCTCCAATTGCCTTCTCTGGAGCGTTGATCACTACTCTCGGTAACTTTGCCGTCTTCTCGGCAAGGGTATCAGCTGAGATGCTCAGCCCGGGTATTATGGAGCCACCCAGATATTCCCCTTTTCGGGAAATCACACAAAACGTGGTAGCAGTTCCAAAATCTATCACAATCAAATGGCCTTTGTAAAGTTTATGTGCTGCCACTGCATTTGCAATCCTGTCCGCACCTAATTTCTCCGGGTTCTTTATAGAAAATGTCAAACCTGTCTTCACGTTATGGCCCACCCTTATTGGTTCAAATCCAAAGCTCGTTCTTATGGCTTCCGTAATAGGACGGGTCTCTGGAGGAACAACAGAACATATAACCGCTCCGACAGGCTTTTCTATCCCGCTGCACAGAATGAAGTCTTTCAAAAGAAAGGAATACTCGAGTATATCCCTGCATCCCTGCATTGTTCTGATCCGAAAGACATTCTTGATGCCGTGATCATAAAAACCTATTGTGGTGTCTGTGTTGCCTATATCAATAAGTAAAAGCATAATATTAAATCAAAAATCAAATATAAAAAGTCAAAATTAAAGAGTTTTTTATTTAGAATATTTTTTTCTTCCAGAATTTAAATTTTTTATTTTTTTCAGTATCGTGACTTCGCCTGCGTACACCTTCTTTTCAGCCCCTGAAAGAAGTTTTATGATGAGTCTACCATCATCACTAATTCCCTTTGCAAGACCTGATATAATTCTATCATTTGTCTTTACCCTGATCCTGTTCCCGGTGGTCGAGTCGAGACGCCTCCATTCATTTATCAGGGCCCTTCTTCTCCCTTGAAGAAGGGTCTTGTACCAGTATTCAAATTTTGCAAGAATTACTCCCAGGAGTTCCACTCTGCGAATAGGTTCCCCTTTTTCCTCTTTCAACGATGTTGTGAAAAGTCTCATATCTCCGGGCAGCATGTTCAGAGACATGTTTACATTGACCCCTATACCTACGGCGACAAAGTTTATCCTGTCGATGTCGGACTTCATTTCTGTAAGGATACCGCCGACTTTTTTGTTCCTGATTAGGATGTCGTTAGGCCATTTTATGACGGCATTGAGGCCAACGTACTCTCTGATAGCCGATACAACAGCCACGGCAGCCATTAAGGTCAAAATAGATGCCTCTCCCGGAGAAAAAGGTGGTTCCAGTAAGACAGTAAAATAAAGGTTTACATGAGGAGGGGAAACCCAGCACCTGCCAAACCTGCCCCTTCCCTGACCTTGCGCATCTGCAATTATGACGGTTCCCTCCAGAATTCCCTTTCCTTGCCTCGATAGCCCGCCTATCTTCAATGCCCTCTCATTAGTTGATCCGGTTTCTTCATAAAATATAATTTCTCTTCCAATAATATTGCCTTCAAAGACGGTTCTTATCTCTTTTTCTGTCAGTGTATCCGGACTCGGGCGCAGTTTATACCCTTTTGATGGGACCGCTTCAATCAAATAGCCCTCCTTCCTGAGATTTTTCACTTTTTTCCATATCGCTGCCCTTGTTATCCCGAGAGACCTGCTTATCTCTTCGCCCGGTACAAAATCATTCCTGTTTCTGAGATATTCAATAATACGTTCGCTCATCTCCACTTCCGGACTTTTAAGCCGCTCTTAACCCTTTCATATCCTTCATAAGACATGTGCCAGGAGTACTTTGGTTTTCTTGTTATTTGAAGTTCTGATTGAATGGAGAAATTACGCGTTTTTTCGCGGTTTTGACACTTTTTCAGTACGAGTTTTTGTCGCTTAGCGTCAACTCTATGAGTCATTGAGCAAATTGTTTCTCTGAACTGTAAAAGGGTAGACTGACTGCTTGCTTTATTCTATTCTTCTTTTAGTATTTTTACCTCGACCTTTCCCCTCAGCTTTTTTGCGAATCTCTCAGCATCACCCTCGGTACCCACAATTGAACCATAATGCATCGGTACCGCGGTCTTCGGGTTGATATCAATTGCTGCCTTTACAGCCTCGTCAGCGGTCATAACATAAGTTCCCGAAACGGGTAAAAGGGCAATATCGACCTCGAATGTTTTCATTTCCGGTATATAATCAGTGTCCCCTGCTAAATATATTCTCTGGCCTTTCACCGTAAAAATATATCCAACCCAACCTTTATCTTTAGTATGGAACTGTTTGTTAGTGTTATAGGCTGGAACCGCTTCAATATCGATGCCGTTAACCGTAATCTTATCACCCGGTTTTACCGTCCTGACATCTCCAGATAGTTTTTTTGCGCAGTCTGCAGTTGCGACTATAACTGTGCCGTCTCCCTCAATTTTCTTTACGTCATCAGGAGAGCAGTGGTCAAAATGCTCGTGTGTAATCAGAATTATGTCAGCCCTGTCTTTCTTTTTTATCTTAAAGGGGTCTGTATAAATAATTTTTTCACCAGCTGCTATTTTAAAGGTATCGTGTCCAAGCCAATGAATGTTCTGTAACATCGTTTGAACCTCCTTCCCCTGTGCGTTAACAGAAAAGAATATTATTGACATCAAAAAAAGAAAAACCGGTAATCGGGTCTCTGTTTTACTCATTTTTCTGTCCTTCATTCAAAAGGAGTATTAAAATTATATCACATCTGAAAGT
>CAYFYW010000390.1:0-4524 GCA_964347425.1 uncultured Nitrospirales bacterium | reverse complement strand
ATCTATCTCGATGATAACAGGAAAGAGTTTGCATTAAATAATTCCGGGCTTCCTCTTGTAACTCCTTTAGAGTTCAAACAGAAGCCTGTCTCATTGTTTCTGGAAGGCCCGGTCCATCTGCTGAAGGTTAAAAAGGAAATAGCTAGAGAGATATACAGGAACATCAAAAACAGTGAAATATACGATAAAAAATTAAAAATGTATAAGACCAGCGAATCTATAGCCTCGGAGACTTTTGAGATAGGGCGGGCAAGGGCCTACTCTCCGGGATGGATAGAGAATGAATCTGTTTATCTGCATATGGAATATAAATATTTGCTTGAGATGTTGAAAGCCGGACTCTATAAGGAATTTTATAAGGAAATCAGGAATGCCCTGATTCCATTTTTAGACCCCGAAACGTATGGAAGGAGCATACTTGAGAACAGCTCGTTCATAGTGAGCAGTGCCTTTCCGGATAAAGAGCTTCACGGCAGGGGATTCCAGCCCAGACTGTCAGGTGCGACAGCAGAATTCCTTAATACCTGGATAATTATGGTTGCAGGAGAAAATCCGTTTTTCATTGATGAGTCAAAGGGTTTAAGATTAAGGCTTGAACCGGTACTGCCCGGCTGGTTTTTTACAGATAAAGAAGAGATATACAGAATTTATACCAATGAAGAAATGCCGATAGAGATAAGAGTGCCGGCGAATTGTTTTGCCTTTAAGTTTCTTCAGAAAACCATTGTAATTTATCATAACGACAAGAGAAAAAACACCTTTGGAAAAGACAGCGCAAGGATTGCCTCCTATTCTTTAAAGTATACTGATGGAAAAATCCTTGAATCTGAAGGTGACAGCCTTGATACCCCGATTGCAGGTGATATAAGAAAAGGACTTGTAGAAAAAATGGATATATTTTTGCATTAGCATTCAGGTCCTCCTGATGGGCTATAAGCAAATGATGTCATCACCCCCATAATGAGTTTTAGCTCGATGTATATATAAAATCTTTTTTTCTTTATCAGTTCCAGCCATCATCCTCATCTGTTTCTTCCTCCTACCATTAATTCATGTTATAAAAGCACATGGGTATTTCATACTCGTACAACACATTGACATGGAAAGGCAGGAGGGCTTAGTTACTTCCTGGGTCAAAGAACCCTTATTTCAGTGTGTCCCCTGCCTCCCAGAACCATAATAGGTTGATTGGATCAGTGAATCCTTGTCAAGATGGAGGATTGGTCGGGAGGCGTGTCCTGCTTTTACCATGGACATGATGGAGGTGATGCTATGGCTAAAGCCTTGGGGAATATGCTTTTGAAGTTTTTTCTTGGTATTGGTGTTTCCAAGGATAAATTTGATGCCTGCTGTATAGACAGTACCGGTAAAACACTATTTCGTTTATCTACATCTATGAATAGGGTTGGTTTTAATGAGCGTGCCGCAAAGCTGTCCTCACTATCCTGCGCCAAAGAATCCATTATCGTCGGCATGGAATCCACAGCGTGCTACCATATTCCTCTGTTTTCGTTTCTTTCATCTCTTGGATACACCGTTGTTATCATCAATCCACTGCTGATATCTAATTTTATGAAATTACAACTCAGAAAGACCAAGACAGACAAAAAAGATGCGTCTGTTATTGCAGAATACCTTCTTGAGAAAAGAGACTCTCTTTCACCAATCGCTTTGTCTTCTGATATCAGCGACCTTCGGGACCTTTCACGACAGAGAGAAAGCCTGGTTGATCAGATGACGGCGATAAAGGTTGATATCAAGAGAATCCTCTCGGTGGTATTCCCTGAATTAGAGCGTATAACCTGTATTTTTGCCAAATCCATGCTCCGTCTGCTTTGTCAGTATCCCTCTGCTCATGCTATCAGGAATGCCAAGCGTTCCAGAATAGCAAAGATTCTAATACCGGGATCCTACGGGAAGCAAACCGATGAATCTGTGAATGCTATAAGGAAAGCCGCAGAAACATCCATAGGTACAGCAAGCACCACGAAGGAAGTGATCCTGAAGCAAAAGGCATCAATACTCATGCAGCTTGAGGAACATCTTCAGGAGCTTACGGAAGTGTTGATAGAGATGTGTCAATCACTGATGCAGGAGGATATTGATATTCTTACCTCGATGAGGGGTATTGGCAATAAGTCAGCAACTAATTTTCTGGTGGAAATGGGAGGAGACATAAAGCTTTTTGATAGTCATAAACAAGTAATAGCAATGGCCGGGCTCGATCCTTCTGTATATCAATCAGGCAAGTATGAGGGAAACGGTAAGATATCCAAAAGGGGCAATAGACACCTCAGAAGGATTATTTGGCTTATGACGACTAAGGTTATCATGTTCAATGAAAGATTTAGAGAGTATTATCTGAAGCGGAAAAAGGATGGTTTGCCGTACAAAATGGCTGTGCTTGCTACTGCTCATAAACTCATCAGGGTAATTTACGCAATGCTTTCGAAAAAAACTTTCTTTACTATGAGAGTCAATTAATGATAGTTGACTGAAGTCAACAACATCGATATTCGTTTAGCAATAGTAGATAACAAAAGTAAATCAACAGCACCAGACTATGATATTATCAAATATTTCTATAAGTGTATTTATATAGTAATTTCGATTACGTTATAGTATACTCCACTGACTTTTTCTTATTAAGAGTATATTTTTTGGAGGTATCTTATGCAATCAGGTGAATCTGGTAGCAAACTATCTGAATTGATTAAGAAGGCAATTGATGACTGTGAGTTAACAATGGCAGAGCACGAAGAAATAATCGCGCTTGCTTCGCAAGACCATGTGGTTGATGCCCAAGAACGGGCACTGCTCGCTCAGCTTCAGGAACTTATTGCAAACGGCACTGTAAAAAAAATCAAATAATTCGTTGACTCCTTCCTATAATCTTTACTCCTAACTCTTCCCACCTGGCTGGTGCAGGATTACACTCGTTAATCGCATGCCGTGTATATCGTGTGACTTGCCGGTTAAAGTCCGACCGTGGGAATTCGGTAGTTCTTCCACGTAGCACGAGGGGGGTGTAAAGGGTAACTTGAAGCACTAAGTTCCCTGACAAAGGCTTATTAAGTGAGTCGAGCAAATCTGCGGGTTGTAGCGAAAGCGAACCTAGATGTAGCCTCGTAAGTGAATAATTGGAGTTGCCGACTCCCTGATTATCGGAGGAAGGCCGGCGCATCTATCCTCACAATAACTGCCATAACCGATAGGTGGACTCCCGGGGTATCAGGGTCGACATGCAGATGAAGCCATATGGGGTAGCACGGGAGACCCTTGCAGGCGTACCGAGGTATCGGGATAACTGGTGGATATAAGGGAAACCGAAGTGCCACTGGGTTTGTGAGGGGGTAGGAGTTGCCCATAGTACCGATAGTATCACAAGGACAACAGAACTTTGAGAGAGGGAAGGGGCAATACCTTCATCATGTTTCCGAAGGAGGGAAAGAAAGGAGATGGCATCAACGCTATTAACTCCAGAATATTTGGGAACTCCGGAGGGAACTATGCCAAGAGACCAAACATAGCGAAAACCTCTGGATGAAGATGATTGCAAAGCCGTACTCGGTAAAACCGAATGTCCGGTTTGAGGTGGCAGGGGATGGAGAAGGTGCTACGGAGAACCTAAACGGACGTGAAACTGGAAACGGTGGATACAGCCAAGGGAATACCTGCTGTAACTTGCCATTCCTTGACCCTACCTTGAAATCTTGACCTTCCCTGATTCATTTAGTAGTAGGTGGAAGCTTTAATCCCTTTTCGCGTTGATTCCTTCCGAAGTCAACAATTGACAGTGCCAGACAGAGATAGTAGATTAATTAATATATATATATATATAAACCTTACTTACGAATGAAAAAAATATTTAATTTTATTTTAAAACTTTTCATAAGCGGTATACTCATCGTATATCTTTTCTATTTCTCCGGTATTGTCGATATTCAAAAAGTAATCGAGATATTTAGACATACCCGGCTTTCAATATTTATCTTAGTTTTCTTTATCTCTACTGGTAATGTGTTTATTACAACAAAGCGGTGGTCCTTGTTTATACCGATAAATATACAATATTTACGGCTTGTCTCTTTAAGTTTTATTGGCTATTTTTTTAATACATTTTTACCAGGACGTGTAAGTGGGGACATTGTAAAGACATTTTATCTCCATAAAGACATTGATGAAGGTGTCATCTCCATTGTATCTATTTTTATGGACAGATATTTGGGGTTTTGTGCGATGATTATCATTAGCTTAGTTGTATTTATAGGTGGTTATTCTTACTTTAAAGACACACAGATAGAAACATTAATTCCCATTATTGGTGGAGTCTTTTTAATAGCAAACGGTATACTCTGGAGAGTTAACTGGGGAAAGATACAGTTCGTCAGCTCTTTTTATACTGCGCTCATGAAATATAAAACAAAGAAAAAATTACTATTTCATGGGATACTATTATCACTCACAGTTCAGTTAATGAGTATCACAGAAATCTATCTGCTTTCCATTGCGATAGGGATTACG
>CAYFYW010000389.1:0-19258 GCA_964347425.1 uncultured Nitrospirales bacterium | reverse complement strand
GTCGTACAGGTTTCAGTAGCTGGACAGTCTCCATCGACTGTACACGCTGTTCCCGTTGTAACCGAACAAACGTTACAATCAGAGTCAACGTCGCATGAATTTGGAGTGTCCTCACAGTTTCCCACCGGTACCGTTGAGCCGACAAGCAGGTGATGCCGGTCAGGGAGATACGTGGGATCCACTGGAACTCCTGCTGGTGGACTCGGTCCGTGACAGCCGCGACATTCAGCCTCGACAACCGTATTGATAAACTCGTCAAAAAACCCGAGATCCTGATCAACAGGCGGTGGAGGAATGGCTGACCAGACAGCACTGGCAGACAGCAGGACAGCGCCCGCTATTAAAGCCATTATTGGTAATACCTTCTTCATCTTCTTGTCCCCTTTCTTGAATTTGGTTGCGTTGCCGGTCAACAAAGTTGACACAGCATTTAAAGCATGTTAAGTTTAAAACTGGCCTTCTTTCTTTACGGCTTAGGGGTGTGCGGTTTAAAGGGGCGCTCTTTATGAGTGCCCTCCCCATTTTGTTCAAAATAAGTTCTGTTTATTTCCAGACCACCTCCTTTCGTATTGGGGAAAAAGTGTACCTTACTTTTTTAACTCTAACCCTGCACATGAAAATTCCCCCGCTTATCAATCTCAGAGAAAAACGGGAAAGAGGGCGGGGTAGTACCAAAGGTACAGCCCCCTTCCCTGATAAAATTTAAAAGTGTAAAATCTCACTTATTACAACCCTTTCTTTTACATGGTGGTTTCGGCGGTTTACCGCCTTCGCCACTCGTTGCTGAACCGTACAGCGTATTGACAGTAATGGCAGCTTTGTTCCGACAACTGGATACGGATGCCTTAATCCGGGTATCTGACCAGGAGATGATATCAACTGTCTGGCCATTTACCTCTACATTAATATCAGCATCAGTACCTTCCGGCTTCTTGCCAAAACCAGAGCCGTTCACCGTAAGCACTCCCTTTCTCTTGCTACAATTCGAATCCGTGATTGTTACTCCCGGTATGATCGAAATCGCGGTTGCGTTACTGCTTTTGGGTCCCTTCACTGCTCGGAGGATGTAGTTACCCGTCGCCAGTGTGCCAGGGATCGTGATATCCATGGAGGACTGGCTGATAGCATCCGGCGTCAGGGTGACTTCACTGCCATCAGCGGCAGTCAGCGTAACACTGGAGGTTAACGGGTTGCCCATGATCTCGTTCGTGAAGGCAGAACCGGTAACGGTGATGCCGGTGTCAGCGCCCGCTATGATGTTGTAGGAGCTCAGAAGACCAACACCAGGAAAAATTGGGCCTGTACCCGGAGCAGTCGATGTCCCTACGAAACCGTGACAGCCGTGACAGTCATTGTTGTTTCCGATATGACCCCACCACGGATCTTCAGTGCCCGGATCAATCGTACCAGTGGGCATAGCGGGTGAATCCTCCTGAATGTTGTGGAGCGAGGGGATTCCGTGGCAATCTTCGCATCTCCTGATGTCTGCGGGGTCAGGGTCAACGACATTGTGACAAAGGTCGCACTCTGCTCGACCCAGGTCAGTAAACGGTGCAGTGATGAGGCCGGTGCTGTGATGCGTTTGAGCATTTGTCACAACAGGAATTACTTCCCCAAAGACGCCAATATAATCCGGGTCTGTAACTCCAGCTAAATCCGCATCGTGACAGTAGTTACAGAAACCGCCGGTAGCATCCGGGTCGCCGGGTGGGAGATTGTTAACATCCTTGTAAGTGGCCGACCCACAGGCAATATAGGACGTGCACGGCGTGACGAGAGATGGCTGATAGGTCGGAATCCATCCGCTACCTGCACCGAGGCAAGTTTCAGTAGCAGGACAGTCACTATCACTCGTGCATGCTGTTGCCGCTACACTACAGAGCCCTTCCGGGTCAATTGAATTCTTGATAGTATCGCCGTCAGCGTCAAGCAATCCAGCGTCAATATAGCCGTGGCAGTGTGTACAGTCGCCAGCCTTTGCTTCTGTAGTCCGGTGGTGGACCGTTGGAGCAAGCGGATCCTGTGTGTGACATATCGTGCAGTCCCTGAATGCCACTAACTCAAATGTCATGGTAACAGGGTTCCATACTAGGTCATGACAGGAAAAACAGTCGTAGTTTCCGGCTGTGTCTCCGGACGGGTAGGGTCTGTCCGTGTGAACAGAACATGCATCATCTGAGCCTTCGGGTGTATCAGGATCAGTGTCTGAAGGATCAAATAATGGACAATCGTCATTCCTTTCGCAGATATTGGCAATACACGTTTCAGTAGCTGGACAGTCTCCATCTTCTGTACAGGCTGTCGTCGAAACCGAACATGTACCGCTTACTGCACAGGTTCCAGAGGGCACCGCTGTCCCCACCAGGAGATGATGCCTGTTGGGAATATTTGCATCATCAACAATATTCGGGTCTTCATGACAGAAGCGGCAGTCATCTTCAACCAGATTGTTGAAACTTGTATCCGGGATACCAATAATCTGATTGGCCGGTGGAGGTGGAAAATTTGCATAGCTTAGCATTGCAAACACAATTGTAAACGCAAAAACAAGGGTTAGAATAAACATCATTTTACTCATTTTTTTTTACGCTCCTTTTTAAACATGTTAAATTTTTGATTCAATCCATAACTTCCATAAAATAATGAACCTCCTTTCTTAGCGGTTTAGGCTTTGTGGGCTCTCATTATGAGTGCCTTTTTTATATTCAATAAAGCGAAAAAGCTTCAATAGAAACCTTATTCACTCGTCCGGAATATAACGCCGTCTTTTGCGCCATTTCACGTATCGCGTGCGCCATTTCACGTAAAATGTAATCTGCCGAAAAAGAAAAGTTGATTCTTAAATATCTATGGTTATTATTATTTAGAATTCCCCTTCAGTTAAAAATATGCAAGAAATGCGCCAGCTCAAATTGCAGGATTATTAATTCAATAAAAACAGCGGGCAATTAATTATTTGATGTTGAATGATCCCGATTCTTGAGCAGGTACCTGGTGAAATCACTGAGGCGATTCAGTAATTTCACCAGATGCGTCATCAAAATCTATATATAAGTTATAAGATGTATACTATTATTATAATATTATAAAAAATTTCCCGCAATAATTCAATTTTCCATTTTTTTTCTTTACTCCCCTTCTGGGTATTTATCAAAATATTACGGGGTACCCATATCCCTCAATAAAATGTAAAGATACTATACATTAAAAAGGAATAAATGATATCCAACTATATATGCATGATCATTTCTAATCTATACGTATGTCTACTTAAAACTTTTGATTTTTCTAACCTGCTTCTAATATAGTCCTTTATAGTCCTTAATCGACCTCTTATATCTCCTTGCAAAATCCATTTTCGATATTTTTATGCCAACATTTAATTTAATAATGTCTCTTATTGCGTACAGCATGGCTTTTTTTAAATCCTCCGTGATAAATGAATCACACCAATTGAATATTTTTTTATAAGGTGGACTTCTCATCTCCGTTTTCAAAACAGGTTATTGGATCTTCGATTTTCATCCTTTACTTCTGCGGGTGATGGAAATATCTGGCCTCAGTTCATTATAATTATCGACTTGAGAGATTTTTTTATGACGCGCATATGGAGGAAGAAGCATGCCAATAGAACAATGTAAAATAAAGATGCAAATAATACGTCTTTTTTTGATTCGCAATCAGCGATATCTTGCATTATTCCTCTCATGCCCACAATGATCTTAAACGGGGAAGCTGGAGGTGTTTACACTGTGTTTGTCAGGTGTTCCTTCTCCATAAAAGACTCTATTTTGAAAAGATATTATGCCACTAAGCTGTTGACTTCAAGATACAGATGGGACAACATTGATAGAAAATCACATAAAACCAATTATTCGAATTTTCGGTTCTGTCGCTACGATTCAGCAACATCGAGATTTATCTCCATTTGACCAATATTTAAAATATCCTTTAAAATGCAGAGTGAGTGTTGGCGAACGAATATAGTAATATTAATGGCGCACATTTGTGTTTCCTCCGTCATGTCGCGTGGAACACAAAATCAAACGGAGCGAGAGCGGTGGGATAGGCAGATGGGTCCCGAACAGTGCATATTGTTTTGAAATATGGGCGAGTGGCGAAATTGGTAGACGCGCGCGGCTTAGGACCGCGTGGGGTAACCCTTGGAGGTTCGAGTCCTCTCTCGCCCACCATTTTGAAACGAGCTGAGGAGTTACAAAGATATAACGAGATAAATTTATGAGAGATGCTATTTTGCAATGGCATATAAACAGGGATAAAACAAAATTATGAGGGAACGTGTTAAGCAGAAGCACTACTCAGTAGACACGGGAAAGCTCCACATCCTCTGTCCTCACCGTGAAAAAACGCATATCAATGTACATGTAGTGGTTAAAGACGGCTTCTGCTATCGCTCAGAGCATTGTATGGCCATTTGGTGCAAGTTTAACCGTCTCCAGTCAGACATAGATTCTATTCTTTCCTTAATTTGGTAGGTAATGTGAGATAAGTATGCCAGGAATAACAAAATTTGTTTTGTCCTGTAGTAAATGACTATTCAGAAATGTAAAAAATATAATTTTTTGTTGTTACGGATATTGACAAAAAGAGATAAAAATTTATTGACTTTTGATGTGATTTTTAGCTAAATTTTAAGTGATGGCCGCAAAATTGGGACAGTTGCTCGTGAGCAACAACGTGATTACTGAGGACCAGTTAGAAAAGGCCTTGGAATTGCAAAAAAAAGAAGGTGGCCGATTAGGTTCAATCCTTGTCAAACTAGATATTTTAAGCGAAGAGCAGTTAGTTGCATTTCTCAGCAAACAATACGGTGTTCCAGCCATAAGTTTATCTGACTATAATATAGATTCATCCGTGACTAAATTCATACCCCAGGAAGTTGCTCAGAAATATCAGATACTGCCAGTTGCGAGGGTAGGTGCAACGCTTACTGTTGCAATGGTTGACCCTTCAAACGTCTTTGCACTGGACGATGTGAAATTTATGACCGGTTATAATGTGGAGCCGGTTGTTGCCGTAGAATCCTCTGTCAGGGAGGCGATTGCGGACCACTATGGTCAATCTGATGCCCTCCAGACGATGATGGATGATTTTAAAAAACAGGAAGGCGAACTCCTTGATCTTGTGCAGGAAACCGAGGAAGAAGATGTCGACATCAGCGAATTAAAACAGGCGGTCGAAGAAGCACCTGTTGTAAAACTCGTGAATCTTATACTCGGTGAAGCTATCGGAAGGGGAGCAAGCGACGTTCATCTTGAACCCTATGAGAAAAGTTTCAGGGTTCGTTACAGAATAGATGGTGTGCTTTATGATATCATGCAGCCCCCGTTAAAATTAAAAGCAGCACTCTCATCCAGAATCAAGATTATGTCTGAACTTGATATAGCTGAAAGAAGGCTTCCCCAGGACGGCAGAATCAAGTTAAAAGTGCAGGGAAGGGAAGTTGACCTCCGTGTTTCAACATTGCCCACGCTTTTTGGTGAAAAGATCGTTATGAGAATTCTGGACAAAAGCAGTTTAGTCCTTGACCTCACTAAATTAGGATTTGAGTCAAAGGCACTGCAGGATTTTGAAGAGGCAATACGTTCACCTTATGGTATGGTCCTTGTAACAGGCCCTACCGGTAGTGGTAAAACGACAACGCTTTACTCCGCTCTGAGTACGATCAATACCATAGATGTCAATATTATGACATCAGAAGACCCTGTCGAATATAACCTTATGGGCATAAACCAGGTTCAGGTCAAGGAGGAAATTGGACTTAACTTCGCAGCTGCCCTGAGATCATTTTTGAGGCAGGACCCGGACATAATAATGGTCGGTGAAATAAGGGACTTTGAGACAGCAGAAATTGCCGTTAAGGCCGCACTGACAGGTCATCTTGTTCTCAGCACGCTTCATACAAATGATGCGCCGAGTACAATATCTCGGTTGCTCAATATGGGCATTGAGCCGTTTCTGGTCTCTGCTTCAGTTCTGCTCATACTTGCTCAGAGGCTGTGTAGAAAGATATGCGAGCAGTGCAAGGAGGAAGAGAAGGTTCCTATCAATGCCCTTGTGAATATTGGTTTTTCAGAAGAAGAGGCCAAGACCATTAAATGCTTTAAGGGAAAAGGATGTAATACGTGTAATGGTACGGGGTATAAAGGCAGGTTGGCGCTGTATGAAGTAATGCCTGTGAAAGACGAACTGAGAGAATTAATTCTTGAAGGGGCGTCTGCGGCAGAGGTAAAAAAGGCTGCTGTGAGATTGGGAATGAAGACATTGCGTATGAGCGGCCTGACGAAAATTATGGAAGGTATAACGACTGTGGAGGAGGTTTTAAGAGTAACATTCGGGGATTAGACTGATTTACAGTAAAAAAAAATATAAAGCATTGAGAGAGGGGAAAACTTATGGCGAATTTGTATGAATTGTTACAGGTTATGATTGAAAGGGGTGCATCTGACCTTCACATCAGTACGGGAACGCCGCCACGTATAAGAGTCGATGGAAAACTGACTGTTCTTAATGAGCAACCCCTTACGTCCTCAGAAACCAAAGCCCTCTGCTACAGTATTCTTACTGATGCTCAGAAGCACAGATTTGAGGAGAACAACGAGCTTGACCTTTCCTTTGGAGTTAAGGGATTAAGCAGGTTCAGATCAAATATATTTATGCAGAGGGGGGCAGTAGCAGGAGCCTTTAGAACTATCCCATTTAATATAAGGACATTCAGGGAACTCGGTCTTCCTGATATCGTCGGTGATCTTACGAAAAAGCCAAGGGGGCTGATATTGGTAACAGGTCCCACAGGCTGTGGTAAATCCACAACCCTGGCAACGATGATTGACAAGATCAACGATGAACGTTATGAGCATATTATAACGGTAGAGGATCCCATCGAATATCTCCATTCACATAAAAAATGTCTTATCAACCAGAGAGAGGTTAATGCTGATACCGAGTCATTTAAGGCGGCATTGAAGTATGTCTTAAGGCAGGACCCTGACATTGTTCTCATTGGAGAGATGAGGGATCTGGAGACGATTGAGGCAGCGCTTACAGTCTCGGAGACAGGTCACCTTACCCTCGCAACTCTCCATACGAATACTGCCGCTCAGACGATTAATCGTGTAATAGATGTCTTTCCGCCTCATCAGCAGGAACAGGTAAGGGTTCAGCTTTCTTTTGTATTGGAGGCCATTATATCTCAACAGCTTATTCCCAAAAAATCAGGCGAAGGCAGGGTTATGGCAGTAGAAATTCTCGTCCCGAATACTGCAATTAGAAATCTCATTAGAGAAGATAAAGTACATCAGCTATATTCCATGATGCAAACGGGTCAGGCAAAATTCGGCATGCAAACCATGAATCAATCGCTGTTTGAACTTTACACCAAAGGCCTTATCTCATATGAGGATGCACTGAGCAAATCTACTGTACCTGATGAGATCCTCAATATGATGAAAAAGGCATCACAGACTGCGGTAAGGAGATAAAAATGCCTATTTTATTTCAATGGTCCGGAAAAACCACAAGAGGGACAATTCAAAAAGGTGAATTGACAGCAAATTCCAAGGAAGAGGTGTTGTCTTATTTAAGAAAGCAGAATATAATGCCGACCGTTGTTACTCAAAAGCCAAAGGGCGGCCTCTTTAGTCTTCCCGGGGGCAAGGCAAAAGACAAGGACATAGTGGTTTTTACAAGACAATTTGCTACTATGATCGATGCCGGACTGCCTCTTGTACAGGCACTTGATATCCTTACTAAACAGACTGAGAATAAGGCCTTTGCAAAAGTAATCGATGAGGTGAGAGCAGACGTAGAAGGTGGCTCCACATATGCCGATGCCTTAAAAAAACATCCTAGAATGTTTAATGATCTTTATTGCAATATGGTAGCGGCTGGCGAGTCAGGTGGTATTCTTGACACAATTCTTAACAGGCTTGCCGGGTATATAGAAAAGGCGATGAAACTTAAGAGGCAGATAAAGGGGGCCATGATATATCCCTCTGTGATCATGGCGGTTGCCGTTATAGTTATATGGATCATAATGGTTAAGGTTGTGCCCACTTTTGCCCAGATGTTTACCAGGCTGGGCGGCGTACTGCCTCTGCCTACAAGGATAGTTGTTAATATAAGCAATTTTCTCGGTGGGATCGGGGGATTGATAGTAATTGCCAGCATTGTTGCCCTTATAGTCTTTATCGTATTATTTCGAAGAACAGACAAAGGCACGAGGATTATCGACGGAATTTTATTGAAACTCCCTGTTTTCGGGATGCTTCTGAAAAAAGTTGCAGTTTCAAAGTTTACCAGGACACTTGGGACACTTATTAGCAGCGGCGTTCCCATACTCGACGGGCTCAGCATAACAGCCAAGACCGCCGGCAATAAGGTAATAGAAGAGGATGTCTTCAGAGTAAGGCAGGCTGTTTCTGAGGGTAAAACTATTGCTGAGCCATTGAGCAAATCAAAGGTGTTTCCGCCCATGGTAACGCAGATGATCGGTGTAGGTGAATCAACCGGAGCTTTAGATACGATGCTGAGCAAAATTGCTGATTTTTATGATGACGAAGTAGATGCAGCCGTGGCTAATCTTACAGCAATGCTAGAACCGATGATTATGATTTTTCTCGGTGTTACCATAGGTTTTATCGTGATCGCAATGTATATGCCTATATTTAAGCTCATTACACTTATTAAGTGAGGTCATATGAGGAATCATTGGTGTCCGATTAAATGTCATGCTGAATTTATTTCAGCATCTCATAAAGACAGTCCTGAATCAATTTCAGGATCTGACCCCGAAACGATATTGAATCAAGTTCAGCACAGGGTTCGGGGTGACAAATAAAACCATATCTTTAACGTGTTTAGACAAAGTACCATAATAATGTCTTATTTTTAAGGTAGTTGGAGCATTTTTTTGCCGGACAGAAGTGATAAGGAATAAAAAATAGAGAGAAACAAATGTCCGAGACAATTAACTGTAAGTATTAGTGATTAAGAAGGCCCTGCGCTGGCCCGTACGCTGGTGAATCCGGAAAGTCAAAGTCCAAGGATAAGGAAAGACGGGGAACCGGGCGATCGATGGAATGTTTGAAGATGCTATAAGAAGGCTGCGAACATTAATATTTGCAAGGGCATTAGTAATAACCCTCCTCCTCGGCTCTTTCTATATTTTTCAGATCGGGAATGTTCAGCATATTTCTCCTTCGATTTTTTCCTCTTTCATAGCCATTCTGTATTTTCTGACGATTGTTTATGCTGTTTCATTAAGGTGGATAAAAACTCTAACTCTGGCCGCTGTTTTTGCCTATATCCAGATTGTGCTTGATGTTTGTACTGAAGCTTTTCTCGTCTATCTCACCGGCGGCATTGAGAGCTGGTTTTCATTTACTTTTCTGCTGAGTATTATATCAGCGAGTATCGTACTGAATCGTCGCGCAAGTTATTACACAGCGAGTTTAAGCAGTATACTTTACGGAGTCCTTATTGAATTTCAATTTTATTATGATCTGCCAATCTCACTCGTGACTGTATTTAGCGCAAAGCATTATCTGTTCAACGTATTCGCCCATATTATAGCGTTTTACCTCACAGCTTTTTTGAGCGGCAATCTTTCGCAAAGATTACATGCCGCAACGCAGACTCTTCAGACTAAGGATACATACATTGATAACTTAAAGGCATTAAGCAGGGATATTATTGAGAGTATGCCAAGCGGTGTTTTAACCACTGATTTAAACTGGAAAATAGTAACCTTTAACAGTACTGCACAAAGAATAACGGGATATGACTACACTGAAGTGATGGGGAAAACACCTGAGGATATATTCCCTTTTATTGAAAATATTAATCTAAAAGAAACTTTTGAGAGGACTGAGGGAGAAATACATAATAAAGGCAGGACCATACCTATCGGTATAAGATTCACGACTATCAGAAGCAGTTCGGATACGATTATTGGCATGATGGGGATTTTTCAGGATCTCACGAAATTAAAAGCCATGGAAGCAGAAATGAGGAAGAAAGAAAAATTGGCATTTATCGGTGAACTTTCTGCTCTCATTGCCCACGAACTCAGAAATCCCCTGGCATCGTTGAAGGCGTCGATAGAAATGCTTAATGAGAAAAGGGTTTCACAGCAGGAGGCTGACCGGCTCATGAAAATCGCCCTCTCCGAAATGGACAGGCTGAACGAAGTTGTTACAGACTTTTTGCTATATGCCAAACCCCAGCAACCGAGTAAAGAAGTATTTGACCTGCACCAGTCTCTGAGAGATGTGGTGACGCTGCTGCGCAGCACAAAAACGGACAGAGAAAATGTTAGAATATCCGGAGATTTTAAGGGGGAATTGTTCATCACGGGAGACTCTAAGCAATTACAGCAGGTTTTTTGGAATCTGGGTATCAATGCGGTCGATGCCATATCCGATGGAGGAAATTGCATTGTATCTACTGAAAAAAAAGATGGTGCTGTGGAAATAATCTTCAGAGATAACGGTAACGGGATCAGCAAAGAGGATATCGATAAAATTTTTTTCCCATTCTTTACAACCAAGGAAAAAGGGACAGGTCTCGGACTGTCTATTGCCCAGAGGATTACGGAAGAGCACGGAGGAAAGGTGGCTGTTGAGTCTCAGGGCATCGGCAACGGCACAACGTTCAGAGTAGTTTTACCTGCAGAAAATGTAATAGATGAAGGGGATATTGGACGGGTCGATGGGTAAGATTTTGGTAGTTGACGATGAAAAAAGTATGAGGGAGGTGCTGGAAATCTTTCTAAAAGGCGAGGGTTACGACGTGTTAACAGCGAATGGAGGGGAGCGGGGGATCAGAGCTCTAAAACAGGATATTTTTGACCTTGTGATAACAGACATGAGAATGCCGAAAGTTAGCGGTCTGGATTTGCTTAAAATTATAAAGGGAACCTCACCGAATACGATCGTGGTGATTATTACTGCCTTCGGGACCGCTGAATCTGCTGTTGAGGCAATGAAACTTGGTGCTTACGACTACATACAGAAACCGTTTAAGATGGATGACATAAGGCTTGTTGTAAAGAATGCCTTTGAAAAACAGAAATTACAGAAAGAAGTCTTAATACTTAAAGACCAGCTGGAGGTTCCTTCTCCTGAGAATATTATCGGGGAGAGCCATGCAATGCTTGAGCTATTTTCTGTAGTTTCTAAAAGTGCCGCCAGCAACGCCAACGTACTGATTACAGGCGAAAGCGGCACGGGCAAAGAACTTGTTGCAAATGCTATACATAAACTGAGCCCTAACAAAGACAATGCCTTTATTACAATCAACTGTGCTGCCATACCGGAAGGTCTTTTAGAGAGTGAACTCTTTGGATACATGAAGGGCGCTTTCACGGGAGCTGCTTCAAATAAACAGGGATTATTTGAACTTGCGAATAATGGCACGTTACTCCTTGATGAGATAGGAGAAATGCCACTTCCTCTGCAGGCAAAGCTACTCAGGGTTATCGAAGGAGGCACGTTCCGCAGAGTTGGTGGCACTTCTGACATAAGAGTGAATGTCAGAATTATTTCAGCCACAAATAAGGATATAAAGGATCAGATACAAAAAGGGCTCTTTCGGGAAGACCTCTATTTCAGGCTAAATGTTCTGTCTGTTAGGGTTCCGTCACTTTCGGAACACCGCGACGATATCCCCCTTTTAGTTGAATATTTCCTAAAAAAATATTCTGGAGGCAAGAAACATGTTTCCAGGGAGGCAATGAAGGTACTGAGAAACTACACGTGGAAGGGAAATATAAGGGAGCTTGAAAATGTTATGGAGAGGGTCACGCTGTTATGCGACGATGAAGTCATTGATGTCAATCACCTCCCTGATGAAATGGGCATGGCACCTGCAGCTGAACAAATGACTCTGCCTTCAAACGGGGTAAATCTTGAGAGATTAATAGAGGACATTGAGAAAGATTATTTGCTGAAGGCCCTCGAGAAAACTAACGGGGTCAAGACAGAGGCTGCAAAACTTCTTAATCTCACATTCCGCTCATTCAGACACAGATTAAAAAAATACGGAATAGAAAAGAAGATAATTACTGATTAGTCTTTCTCCCCAACTCGCGGTAATTAACCCAAAAACTTCAATTAGCCACAGAGTTCACAGAGGTCACAGAGTTTAAATTCAAAAAAAATAAATTAAATCATATCTGTGCATAACGTTTTATTATTGGACAGCATATGCCAATAAAAGGCAACCTGATTTTGAACGTTGGACAAAACTGTCCGGGAAACCAACAAATTCAATGGGTTAGGAATTTCGAAGAGGAGTTTTAAGATTATTTTGGTCAGTAGTGAAATTAAATATGTTTTGTTATCTCTGTGTCCTCTGTGGCAAAAAAGATTTTTTTGAATGAATTTCTTTATCTATGTAAATAGAATACCACGTGGGGTATCCTACTGTGGTCTGTGGCTATTAAATCTGTGTTTGTCAGTGGCTCTGTGGTTTTCTAAATGCATTATTCGTGTTAAGCATTTGATTTATTCAGTTATTTTATTCTTAACCGGTGGCTTAATGACCCAATAATCTGTCTATTGCGTTGTGCTGGTTTATACTTAAAAAAATAAAACGGCGATAAGGAGCATTCAGTTGAAAAAGGGAGTTATTTTCGTAGCGCCTCTTGGTGCAAGAGACAAAAAGACGGTCATTTTTGAAAAGATTTTTTCACAGTGTCCCGGGAATGATTATTCTTCAATTTTATACATCACCCCCGCTGTTTTTAGCCAGAGAGACGCGGAAAAGCAGTTTTTCTCTTATCTAAAAGCCGTCCACGGCAAGAAGGCCTATATACCTTTCCGGTCTTTTACAATTAAAAATCTGTGTGCCGGTCTCCATGAAGCCTACAGGGAGGGAGATATTCTTTCAGACCGGTTAGGACCGCTGATCTTATGTGATATCCTCGGAGAGAAAAACATCGGTTCTGTGCGTTTCTTAACCGATTTTCTGAGCAAGGTCAGGAACTATATTTTTGGAAAGGAACTTTCTCAGGTAAAAGAGGATATTGAATCTCAAATTTTTGAAGAAAAAACAGTGAGGCGCGCTGTATATGCTATGGAGACGCTCGAAGTTTATGAAAAAAAACTGAAAGAGATGGGACAGGTTGATTTTGAGAGCGCCATTAAGAACGGCATCGGTCTGATAAAAGAATACATAAGCCCCGAGATACTTGTGCTTGATGGTTTTTTTGATCCAACACCTCTTGAACTGGAGATAATAAAAGCACTTGTTGAAAAGGCGGATGATGTATATGTTCTTGTCGAAGAAAAGGCTGAATTCCTGAATTTTGTTGAATCGTATGTGTCAGAGATGGTGATTGAGAAGCTGAAACCTCTTCAAAGGAGGAAAAGTGCAGGATATTATGCCTATCCTTCTATGGAAGACGAGGTTGAAGGTATTGCAAGAGGTGTAAAGAAGCATATCCTTGAAGGCATGAGGCCGCGTGAAATAATAGTGTCTTTTCCTCAACTCTCAAAGTACCTTCCCATGCTTAAAAGGGTTTTTCAAAAACATGGGATTCCGATGAACATAGCAGAGTACGACCTTTCCGGTTCAAAGCCGTTTATAGCCATTGAAGAGATGATTACGAGCATGGAAGAAGATTATCCCAGAAATGATTTTCTTTCTTTTTTGACATCAGCATATTTCCCGGGGATTCCTGAAATTGTAAAAGAGTGGGCGGTCACTCTTTCAACGAGGGCAGGGATTGTCAAGGGCAGGCAGGCATGGCTTTCCTTAAAAGAGATACTCTTTAATTCCACCGAAGAAAATTTTTCCACAGGTATGCAGGCAACCGTTGATGAATTTCAGAGAGAATTGGATAAGATTATCAATGTCCTTGAGAAAGTCAGACACAAGAAGGGCCTTTCCTCTTTCGCAGATGCAATAGAGGAGGTTTTAGACAGATTCGGCTTTTTTGATTCGTTGGAGCAATCTTTAGCGCTAACGTACAGAAACGCAGTTTTAAAAGCTGTTCACAATATATTCTTTGAGCTCAGGCATCTCGGCCAGATATGTAATGTAAAAGAGGTCAGAATTCAGGATGCCGCCTTCTATTTTAAACAACTGCTTAAAAGCTTAAAGGGGAGAGATGAAGACATTGGTGGTGTGAGGATTGTTCCATTTGAAAGTGCCGCAGGGCTTGAGTCCAGGGCAATGTTTTTTGGAGGGATAGTGGAGGGCGATTTACCCTCCAGGCCTGCAATTGACCCCATATTACCGGAAAAAGTCAAGAAGGTTCTGGGCCTCCCTTTCCTTGAGTATTATCTGGACAGGCAAAAACGGTATTTTGAAAGGATACTTAATGCTTCCGCTGACGAACCATATCTTTCTTATCCTGCGGCTGACGGTGACAAGATTTTTCTTCCGTCCCCTTTTCTTGACTGGGGAATGAGTCTTGTACCGCAGGCAATAGATGTCTCAACAGGTGAAGATATCCTTATTGGGGAAGGTGCTTTCAAACAAAAGGATTTTTCAGAGGTCTTCTGGCGTGGAAAAATTCAGCGTGACGAAGATGTTAAAAACCTGCTTTTGAGGCGATTCGGTCCCAGGACATTTTTCAGAGTTACGGAGATAGACGCGTACAGGCGGTGCCCCCTGAGGTTTTACATTGAGAGATTCCTGTGTCTCGAAAGAGAGGAGCCGCCTAAGTTTGAAGTGGAGGCGAGGCTCTGGGGGAAATTGGCACATACGACCATGGAATATCTGTTCACGAATGGAGATATGGAGTTGGAAGTTATAGATAAGGAGCTTTTTAAGTGTCTTGAAAAAAGTCTCAGGAAGTTTCCAGTTGGAGACTTCTGGTCAAGGGTTGCACATGAAATATTCCGGAGACTTTTACCTGTGATGAAACTGCAGGAAAGTGAGATAAGAAAACAGGGCTTCAGGCCTTACATGGTTGAAAAGACCCTGAGGGCTACGGTGAAAGGTTTAAAGTTAAAAGGGAAGATAGACAGGGTGGACATTAAGAAATCACAAAAAAAGGCAGAAGAAGACAAGGTGATTCTTCTGGACTATAAGACCGGCTCTATCGACAAAGACAGTCTTCAACTGCCCCTTTATGTTTGTATGTGGCAAAAGGAGAATACCGGGACAGTAGAAAAAACAGGTTTCTATTCATTAAGGAACTGCAGTATTGACTGGCGACCGAAAAACATGGGTATGGAGGAGTTCATTCGGAATGCTTTGCGCGATGCTGACGATATTGTGCAGAAGATGAGAAAAGGGGTTTTTACGCCTTTACCGTTTAAGGATGGAGAGTGCAGAAATTGTTATCATTCTGCTTTATGCAAAGCAAACAGTTGATATGGTTCAAACGGGTTAACCCAAATAATGCAGATATTGTTCGAGGGCGAGACGGGCAAAATGACAAACCATAAAAATATCAAAAATGAAATATCAAAGATCAAAAATCATACCTGACCAAAATAAGATATCTATGGAGGCTGGACACCTCATAAACACAATGAATCGACGGGTTTTTTGAATGTCAAACCCCATTTTGATGAAAAACGTATCAGGGAATAATTGTTTTATCGAAATACTGATAAATAAACGCTGCTTATATATAAGCGGTGTCGTCATTGTGTTTCTCAGGCATCTCTACGAGTCATCGACCAGCCTCCCTGTATATGACTGTTCTGGATAGCAGCGATCAAAAATATTTTTACATTTTCATATGTTATTTTGATTTTTAGATGGAAACTTGCTTTGCAATTTGATCTTTAATCTTTGATTTTTAGGGGAGGATTAATTTTTTTCGGCAGTGAGGGCGAATCTGGCTGTAGCGGATGCAACACCTGCATTATTCTAATCGTCTTGCACGTCTTCATGAAATTAAATCGCTCAATTCATTCAGGTTAAACATATATTATGAGCTATCTTGACATTAATAAAAGCGTAATCATTTCTTCACCTGCCGGCTCGGGGAAGACAGAGAAACTTGCCAGGAGGTATATTGCCCTGCTTAAATCCGGTGTAGATGTGGAGAGGATTCTTGCAATTACCTTTACGGATAAGGCTGCAGCAGAAATGAAGCAGAGGATCCTGAGAATACTTAAAGAAGAAGATGAGGCCTTATTTCAGAGACTGCTCGAGAAGATGCCCATAATGAGGGTATCGACTATCCATTCGTTTTGCGGGACATTAATAAGGCGTTTTTCTTTTGAGGCATCGATAGATCCAAATTACAGGATAGAAGAGGCAATTGATTCCCGCATTTTGTGGGATGAAATACTTTATGAGATATTTATGGAGGCAGGGGCAGGGGGGGGCGGCCAGGAGATCCTCCTTCAGTCAATCGGCGAGAAAGGTTTCAGAGGACTTGCACATCTTAAGACAACGGTCAACAATCTCTTTGAGAAGATACCTTTTTCACTGGAAGCCGAGATAGCACCTTACTCACCCTCCGGTTCACACATCTCACTTATTGAAGAGATAAAAGAATGGCCCGGCGCAAAAGAGGCTATTGAGGACTATGAAGACCTGTTTAAAAAAGATGATTTTTACGGGCTTGTTGCCGCAGAAAAGTATTTCCTGACCCAGAATAAAGTCCCCAGAAAAAGGGCGCCAGCAGACATCAGACGTATTATTGACTATCAGGACTGGGCATCAAAAATGTTTTTGTACTGGAAGGACAGAAGTATTCAGGAGCTTACAAAGAGGTCGGAGAGGGTAAGGGAAGTCTTTAAAAAATGTTTTGACAGGTACGGCGATAAAAAGGCGTTAAAGGGAATCCTTGATTTCAGTGACCTTGAGTACTTTGCCTACAGGCTTCTTACAGGGGATCCGGAATGGTCAAATATTCTTTATGCATTTGATGAAAGAACAGACCATATCCTGGTAGACGAGTTTCAGGATACGAACAGATTTCAATGGGCAGTAATAGATAAATTAACGGAAGAATGGCGTTCCGGTGTCGGGGCAAAGAGGGACGAGGGAATAATTCCAACAATATTTCTTGTCGGTGATGAAAAGCAGTCCATATATTTTTTCAGGGGCGCTGATGTGGAGGTTTTTCATGGGGCGAAGAAAAAGCTTGATGAGTGGCTCAAAGATGAATTCTATTATGAAGAGGTGAAGGAAAATTACAGGAGCCGGCCGGCAATAATAGATTTCGCCAATTTTGTCTTCTCAAAGATAATGGGTGCTGCGGGGATCGACTCCCGTAAAAAGACCGCATCAACGTTCCGGGACGAGAAAGCCCCGTCGTGGATAACAACATACAGCCCGTTTGAGGCCTTCAGGAAAGATGTTGCGGACAAAGGCAAGGTTGAACTTATACTGCTTGATGCCGATAAAGACACCGTTGCAGAGGCAAGGCAGAGAGAAGCGGCCGTTATTGCAAAGAGAATCCAGAATATCGTAGGGAATTTTCAGATAATTGACAAAACATCTGCTCAAGAGAGGTTATGCAGATATGTGGATATTGCACTTCTTCTCAGAAAAAGAACACATCTCAGGATATATGAAGGGGCATTCAGGCAGCACGGAATACCTTTTGTCGCAGTCAAAGGCATCGGGTTTTATCAGGAGCCTGAGGTTGCAATGCTCAGGGCACTGGTTTATTTTCTCTCAAATCCAAGGGATGACTACAGCCTTTATGTACTTTTGAAGAGTCCTTTTTTCTCTCTTGAAGAGTCCCTTATTATTAAGACAATGGGTTTTGAGGGTCATGGAATATCTTCACGTCCTGATGGGGAAAGCCTGTTTTCAAAGGTGAAGAAAGCTGCCCAGTCAGAAAAGGTCGATGCGGCCCGATTCCGGGCAGTGAGGTACCTTGAGGAATGGCTGCTTCAGCTTCCGCATACCCCGATTTCAGAATTAATGGAAAAAGCCCTTATCCAGACAAATGCCTGGGAATTTTTTTACGAGGCACAGAAAAGGGCAAATGTCAAGAAATTTATATGTCTTGTAGAGAACCTGGAGGCACAGGGCAAGTCACTGCTCAAAATAAGAGACTTTCTTGAGCGGACAGAAGGAAAAGCTGATGAGCCCAAGGCTAATGTGAACACTGAAGGCATGGACGCCGTAAAGATAATGACTATTCATGCCTCGAAGGGTCTTGAGTTTCCTGTGGTCTTTGTGCCGGGGCTTGAAGAAAAATTTGTTTCGGATGCAGGTAATAGCCTTATATACGATTCTGGCGGAGAACTGTTTGTAAAATATATGCCTGAATCTGCAGTCCGCAAAAATGATGAGGATTTTCTCCGTCATATGCAAAAGGAAGAAGAAGAGCAAAAAAGGCTGTTTTATGTGGCAGTAACGAGGGCTGAGGAGGCCCTTTTTCTGCTCGGGCAGTGGCGTGACGACAGTAAGGGTTTTCTCGGTTTTTTGAAAAAGGGACTTGGTCTTAAAAAGGCGGATGGTGGTTATAAGATGTCTGCCCTGGATGGTGAAGGGATTCAGGGGTTTGAACTCCTTTCGGAACAGGAAGTGGATGCCCTGTTTAGGAAGGCACCAAAGCCGGAACTGTCAGAGAAGCAGCGGGCGGTTGTCGGTGCGACCCGATCCCGGGCAGAGGTTATCCCGATAAAACCTGACGAAGCACCCGCGTGGAAGGCGGTTACTGAAGGAGTAAATATTAAGCGACGGCACGGAAGGGACTGGGTAATTATTGGAGATGTTATTCACAGGCTCCTGGAAGGTGTATCAAAGAGGAGAATTACAGAGGGAGGCATAGTGAACGGGGCAGAAAGATTTCTTGCCTCCAGGGGAGTTGTTAAGGGACAGAGGGACAGGCTCGTGTCGATAATTGAAAAAGATTTTACTTTGCTGAAACAGAAAGGTATATGGCAGGACGTGGTTACGCCCAGGGAAGACTCTTATTCAGAACTTCCCTTTATACTTGAATCAGAGAATGCCGTTTACGCCGGAAGGATAGACAGGGTAATCAAAGAAAACGGCATCTATAAGGTCTATGATTATAAGACATTCCCTGCAGACGAAAAAGAAATGGAATATCTTTTAAAAGAGTATTCCTTCCAGATGGGCATCTACCAGAGGGCAATAGAAGAACTTTTCGGTACAAAAAACGTCAAATCTTTTATTGTTTTTACTCATACAGGAAAGATAAAAAAGGTTATTTAAGAAGAGAAATTACTATTTTAGGCTGTAATGTAAATGGGGAAGACTGCTTCAGAATTTCTGTAATCGACAGATTTTAGTATTCTGTTTTAGCTTTATAGTTGTGCCACTTTTTATAAATTCAATAACG
>CAYFYW010000388.1:0-2335 GCA_964347425.1 uncultured Nitrospirales bacterium | reverse complement strand
TTTTGACACGTCAGCTGATCAATTTCCCATATCTCTTCACTACTGTCCGGTAAAAGTATTCATAAATTTCAATGAATTGTCATTCCCGCGCAGGCGGGAATCCAGACAAAAACTATATGAATGCTGGATTCCTGCTTTCGCAGGAATGACTGAAAAGGTTTTTTTTATCATTACGTATAATATTTATGAACTTAAAAAATTAACCGGACACCAATGGTATTTTAATATATTCTCTCAATGTCTTTGATGTGGGTTCAAGCGTGAGCGTGGCTTTTTTAACAGCGTAGACCTTTGTGTAAAAGGAAGATGGGATTATTGAGCTAAAATCGAGTGAGCATGATCTCGATATAAAAATGCTCTAGAAGCGTACAGTAAAAGGATAACGGAAATACTCGCCTTTGTTTGCTCGGACACCTGCAATTATTATCATAACAAGCGCATATAAAGGCAGGAGCAAGAGAGCAAGAAAAACCGGCATGAGAAAAACTGCGCCGGACATTATCACGATAAAAATAATCAAAAAAGCCCCGAGAGAAATGAGGAAAATTGTCATCTGGAAAAAGAGCGACTCCCTCCCCTGATCATTAACCAGCTCTGATTCTTTCTTTTTTACGAGCCAGATGATTAGTGGAACGAGGAAATTGCCAAACGGTATAAAACTACCGCTGAGCGCTGAAAGATGGCAGAGCATTGCCCATGTTGTTTCATTTTTAAGCTGGCTTTCTGTTTCACCTCCAACTCCAGGTATTGGCGGAACTTCTACTTGATCACTGCCCGGCTCTATTACAGCTCCTTCTTCTTTCTTGCTAACTTCCGCCTTTTGCAGCTTGTTGGCCTTCCACTTTTCATATTCTTCTCTGTTCCTAAACTTTGGCATGTATAACTCCCTCTATTTTAGCACGTGGTTTATGATAGCACCTTAAATTAAAAACCCACGTCTACATGCATATAGCTGATAGCGACCTTCCCTTCCTTTTTGAACTCCTGAACGGCAACTGTGGTGCTGCTCTTTTCGGTATTCATGACCGTAAAGGCTGCTTGGCGGCCGTCTTCCAAGGAATGAGACATGATGTCAGGGTTGTAGTCACGGAGATGTTCCTGGTAAAAGGCAAAGACGGTATCAAATGAGTCACTGGTGATCACTCTCCGAACGCCTCCGAAGTCCATACCTAACATTTCTGCTCTGACCTCCTGGTCCTCAACCGCATTTGGGTATTCAGGAATGTTTACCACCTCTTTTTCGGTACAGCCCGTCAGGACGAGTGAGGTGAGAAGGGCACCGATAAGGAAGATAGTACACAGTCTCATGACTCTAATCCTTTCATTTGAGGTTTTATGCAACTTTATGGGTTTACAAAGATTACCGTTTTTAGCTTTCATATTATATCAGGTTTTTAGAATCGTTGATTTCAGGAAGCAGCAAACAAAAACTTCGTATTCATGACGAACTCAATACCCTTTCTTTTTTATCATAGTTTTTATTTTCTTGATGTGCGTTTTTTCAGATCTTAGTATTCTTTCTAGGTCCAAAGTAAACAATTTATCATTACCCGATCTTGCCTCAGCTATTAGATCATTTGTAAAAATCTCTGCCATTATCTCCTCAAGTTTCAAAGCCATTTTGAGAGCTTTTTCAAGCGAGATAGCTTGAGACTTAACTTGTTTTTTTAAATCTCTAGCAAATATTAGATCTTCTTTAATTGATGTTAATGGCGGGGGTTGTACTCTCGTTGGTACTTTGGTAATTATGCCAAAATAGTTAACACCCTTTAAAAATGATACGTGATCTTCTTCATCTTCATAAAGATCTTTCCAAAAGCCCCTTTCTTTAGGAAACTTTTTCATAAAAGTGCTATAGAGAGACGAAGCAACTTGCTCAATCGAAATACAGCAATTAATTTTCTGTCGTATTCCCATAGCAGATAGACTTCATCGAATTATATATCAAAATATCTATATAATCCAGTAAAACAATATTGTGGATTACTGGTAGATATCTACTATACTTCGGCAAGTTCCTATGTTGATGAGTACAGGAAGGAACAAACAAAATTGAGGGGTGTTTATAACACCTACATAGAAATGATTTGAACATGATGAAGATGTGCTAATTACCGATCGAAATAAACAAAAAAAGGCAGAGCCATGACTGACACTGCCTAGGTGTTTTCTAAAAACAGTTCACTCCTTTGCGGACATAACCTCGTGAATCGACTCGCACTTGATCCCCACCTTCGCATGGTGTTTCTCTACTGAATCTTTGTTAGGGGCATTAAGGATGCACCAGACCTTGTTGTCTTTCTCACTGAAAATGATGTCGTGGTGCGTAACACCG
>CAYFYW010000387.1:0-5222 GCA_964347425.1 uncultured Nitrospirales bacterium | reverse complement strand
ATGAGCACAAGTCCATTTTTCTTCGCCATGTCTTTGAGTTCGCTGACTTTTTGAGTATCAGCGCCGTAAACATGCGAAGGGGCGCCATATTTCTGATAAATACTGTCAGCATAGGTTATGAGATTCTGCAGGGTAGCGTCATCCTTATACCTGGAAAGATTACCGCCGATGTCTTTTGACAGATTAAGCTTTCCATCGCTGAAGGCCCCGGCTCCGCCCCAGCCACATAAAAGATTACAGACAGGGCATTTCCTGCAGGAAACTTTTTCATCTTTTGTAGGACAAATTCTCCTGTCAATATCATTGCCCTTTTCAAGAAGCAAAATTTTCAGTTTCTTATTAGAAGATACTAACTCACGGGCAGCAAAAATGCCTGCAGGTCCAGCACCAACTATAATGACATCATAGCGTTTCATTTCTAAAAAAGTAGCGAGTAGAAAGTAGAGAGTAGAGAGATTTCAAATTCTTAATTGCTTCTTTCTCGCTGCCTGCTCGTCCCGTTGATCCGACACTCCGGGATTTTATGGGTCTACTCTCTCCTCTGTACTCAGTCTCACATCCCCCAGTTATTTTTCATATATTTCAATGCCTTATAATTTGTTAAGTCAAGATGTATCGGGGTTACAGAAATATAACCGTTTTGAACCGCCTCAAAATCCGTATCCTCACCTGACTCCCACATAGGCACACCCCCGCCTATCCAGTAGTGCTTTCTTCCACGCGGGTCTAACGTTTCCTTAATGGAGTTATCATAAATTCTTTTGCCCTGCCTCGTAAATTTTATCCCTTTAATCTCTTTTGTATCCGGGACATTCACATTTAAGAATGTATCTGGAGGTAAACCTTTCTTAAGCACATGACTCGCAAGACTTTGAGCAAATTGAGCTGCCTGCTGAAGCCTCAAATCCCTCCTGCTGTCCTGCGTCTCCTCTACAGAAGAGATAGCAATTGACGGTATGTTTAGCAACGTGCCTTCAATTGCAGCAGCAACTGTTCCTGAATAAGTTATGTCATCACCCATGTTGCCTCCATTATTAATTCCTGAAACTATAAGATCAGGTTTTTGTGGAAGCAGCCTGTTAACTCCCAAAATAACACAATCAGTCGGAGTGCCGTTTATAAAGTATGTACTATCATTAATCTTTTCGAACTTTAAAGGCCTGTGAAGCGTAAGCGCATGACCAACTGCGCTCTGCTCTCTCTCCGGGGCAATAAGATAAACTTCTCCAACAGGTCGGAGAGCCTTTGACAGTGTCATAATTCCCGAAGAACTCCCACAATCATCATTCGTCACAAGAATAACAGGCATAATTTCAAATATTTTATCACTAGTGTCCGCTTAAATGTCATACTGAATTTATTTCAGCATCTAATAAAAACCATCCTGAATCAAATTCAGGATCTGAGACCCCGAAACGATACTGAATCAAGTTCAGCATAGGGTTCGGGGTGACAAATAAAACCATTTCTTTAACGTGTTTAGACAAAGTACCTTAATAATGTCTTATTTTTCAGGTAGTTGCTGCATATTTTTGCCGGACAGTATTGATATTTTATCAGAAATTATATGTTTTTAGACGGGTCTTTTATTTATTTGAAGATGTTGAAAAACATTAAAGTTTAAAGTGGACCGGAAGGGGATGGTCGGGGCGAGCAGATTTGAACTGCCGACCACTCGCACCCCAAGCGAGTGCGCTACCAGGCTGCGCTACGCCCCGATATAAGTAATTTCAAAAACGTTTCCCCATCTTTTTAAACCAGGGCGGTAAATGTAATCAGCCGCCTGGCTCCCGACAAATCGGGATTAATATCAAATAAGGACTTTCATCACTTCGCTCCAAAAGTCCTAGTCTCATTGAATACGCCCCGATAATACTAATAATGACCAATAATCAAATCACAAATTACAAATCCATCCTCCGTAGCAGCGCTACTGCGGAGGACGGGTATATTCCAAATCCCAAGCCTGCCTGCCGGTCAGTTGTAAACCTTCTGGTAATTGTATAACTCGACTTTACCCGTCTTCAGCCCCGAAGCATCGGGACTACGGAGGATGGATTTGGGTATCGGAATTTATATCGTTACTTCAGTGTTTTTAAAATTTCCTTGAGTTTTTTCTTAACCCTTTCAATAGTCTCTACGGAAACGGAACTTTTTTTCAGTGAGTCCTCGTTAAATTTTTTTTTGACGCCTGCAATGGTATATTTTTCCTGATAGAGAAGCTGTTTTATCTGGAGAATAAGTTCTACGTTTTTTTTCGTATAAACACGTTGTCCAGCTTTATTTTTTCGCGGGTTCAAAAAAGGAAACTCTGATTCCCAATAACGCAAAACGTAAGGCTCGACCTGTGCAATATTGCTGACTTCTCCGATTTTGTAAAAAAGCTTATCGAGGATTATCCTTCTTTGGGGAGAAGGCTCCATCTAAAATTACCCCTTTTCAACAACAACCTTAAACTGTAAGCTCGGCTTAAATGTGACTATCTTTCTCTGAGTTATTTGGAGTTCTAAACCTGTTTTTGGATTTCTGCCTTTGCGGGCACCTTTTTTCCTGACTAAAAATGTTCCGAATCCTGCTATCTTTATAGACTCCCCTTCTGAAAGGATACTCTTCATGGAACCGAATAGTATTTCTATTATTTCAATTGCTTCTTTTTTTGGAAGTCCTACTTTTTCATAAATTCTGTCTGCCAGATCTGCCTTTGTCATAACCCCCCCGCTCTTGTTTCTTAAGTGTTTTTACAAACATACTATTTGGTTTTTTTTAAATTATAAGAGGATATATGTGCCTTGTCAAGAGAAATTAGTTTAAGAAAAAACTACCATCTGTGTAATCTATTTTTAAATTTGCGATATCAAAAGCCTTCTATTTAAGAGAAAGTTTTAAAAAACCATCCAGGGCTGCGGCAAAAACAGGCTTTCATACATCATGAGAGCAAACCTGTCAGTCATCCCTGCTATGAAATCGCATACAATTCTCTCTCTCTTTCCCTGAGACCCTTTTGGAATCTCTTTAAATACTTCATCTATATGTTTAAGGTAGTAACTATAAAGATCGTAAAGGATTTTTTTGGCCTTTTTAAATTCCCGTTTTGTAATTTCACCTTCATAAATGTTCTCATAGAGAAAATCTCTCATTGCGTATGTTATCGCCTTGATATCCCTGCTCATCTGGATCTCCTTAAGTCCCATTGCCTGAGATGTATAAATAATATCTTTAACCATGGTATCAATTCTCTTTGACTGGCTGTCACCGATCTTAAAAAATTCAGGAGGTATATTTGAACGTTTAAGCACACCTGCCCTCATGGCATCATCAAGGTCATGGTTGACATAAGCAACAATGTCAGATATCCGAACTATCTGTCCCTCAAAAGTTCGGTCCTTGGCGCGCACCGAGAAAATTTCGCCCCTGCCTTTTGAATGTTTTAAGATTCCATCCCTCACCTCAAACGTCAAATTCAGGCCTTGACCGTTTCTTTCAAGAATATCAACAACTCTTATACTCTGCTTGTAATGGTCAAAACCCCCTGGATAAATTTCACGTAACACCTCTTCCCCTGCATGACCAAAAGGTGTATGCCCGAGGTCATGTCCAAGGGCAATTGCCTCTGTCAGATCCTCATTTAGCCTGAGTGACCTGGCAATTGTTCGGGCAATCTGAGACACCTCAAGGGTATGTGTCAACCTTGTTCTGTAATGGTCGCCTCTCGGAGCAAGAAAAACCTGTGTTTTATGTTTCAGCCTCCTGAATGCCTTTGAATGAATAATCCTGTCTCTATCCCTCTGGAAGCACGTCCTTATTTCGCCTTCCCTTTCTCTTTTCCTCCTCCCTCTGCTGTTTGAACTGAGACACGCACGAGGATGGAATGTTCGCCTCTCTATTTCCTCCGTCTGTTCACGAATGGTGACAGGTCTGCTCATATTCATATTTTTTATCTTCAATCATATCTGTCCAAAACAGGAATATCATTAAGGCGGAATGCCTCATAAACACAATAACTCCCGTACATTTCAACACTGATCTTTAATCATTGTCGAGTGCTAATTTTGCAACGACAATAAAGTCACTTCTCGGCACTGATCAACAGGCTGTCGCCGACAAGCCCTTTTCTTATCTTTTTAAATCCTGTTCTTAAGAACCAGTCTTTTATTTCATCAGGTGAATAACATCTTCCTTCTTCAGTATTTACGAGCATATTTATGGAGAATAATGAACTCTGTACAGGATGGGCCCTGTCTTCGTAAATAAAAAACTCCTGTATTACCACTCTGCCGTTTAATTTCAGTGCCTTCCTGCATTTTTTTAAGACCGTAATGCTGTCTTTTTCTGGATATGAGTGGAAAATCTGGCTTATAAAAATAAGGTCGTAACCTTCTCCAATATCATCAGAGAGAAAATCTCCTCTGATAAACTCTATATTTGGCATGTTTTTATTTTTTATTATACGTCTGGCAATTTTTATGGTTTCAGGTGTATCAAAGAGTGTAACATGAATTCCTTTTTTTGCTATCTCCATTGCATACGTGCCCGGACCACCGCCGAGGTCAAGTACTTTTTGGACACCCCTAAGCCCGATCCACTTAACTATTTCTCTTGCCTTTAAAACAGCAAGGTTATGCATTCCCAGAATAAAGGCACTGTGGTTTTGCGATTTACGATAAGGAGTTCCTGATCTCAGCACCTTATCAAGGCCCGACCAGTTATCCCACAACGTATCTGCATGTTTGATAATGTCACCCTGATAGTGAGAACTACCAGAAACAAGATATCGAGATGACATACCTGTATTCTTATATCTACCCTTTTGTTTTCTCACAAGGCCAAGCCCGGTAAGGGCATCAAGCAAAATTTCAGCTGCCCTCCTGTCTGCATCTATATCTTTTGCAAGCGCCTTTGCTGTCCTGTGCTTCTTGAGATAGTCGAATACCCTGTAATTATTTGCGGTAAGCAGTACCCTCGCTGACTGGAAACCACTCCATATTTTCCTTATTTCCATTGCCTGTTCAAGAATACCTGCCATGACTACTTCTTCTTTACATCTTTTTTATATCTTTTTTTTGGAAATCATTTTTTAAAAATGCGGCCATTGACTAACAGCCATCAACTAATGACTATCGCCTGTCTCTACAGCCCCATCTTTTTTAACGCCTCATTACCCAGGTCCCTGCTTTCAGGTACATCCCCAGGCAGATAAAGCATAACACCACCCTTCACAGGTC
>CAYFYW010000386.1:0-2084 GCA_964347425.1 uncultured Nitrospirales bacterium | reverse complement strand
CGATAAAGTTCCCGTATTTATTTTCCATTTTCAACCTTTCCTTCTCGAATACTGGCTATTAGCACTTGTCTATTCGACCATTAACCATTCACCCTCCCTTTGCCCTTTCACACAGTTTTCAATAAGTTCACAATGTTCAAGTATAAGTTCTTCCCTATCGTCTGACACCCCTCCTCGAGGTATCCTCCGGTTTCTTCTGTGCTTCTTTAACCGACTCCGGCTTAATTTCCTCGTAGCCAGCTTTATTGAAAACATATTCGCAGGCTAAATACAATTCTACCGCAACCTCTTCACCATAGCGGTAAAGATAGTGAGTTGAGGTTTCCGGTTCAATCGAAACAGTCGTACTTTCTAAAATCGTTATCTGATTATGCTTAAAAGTGAGTTCCTGGGGGGCCCTGCCGAAAAATCCCCTGAATTTATGCTGTTTGGCGCTGCAAAGTTCCTGCATAAAAGGCAAAACGTCCTTCGCACCGACCACAACAGCAACACTAAAGTGTACTACGTCAATATTATCATTGCACAACCTTCTCGTGAAGGATTCTGTAAGCCCATCATTAATTGATAGAACGTAGCCGGGTTTTTCATCTCCTGGCTTTTCTACAGAACTAACGGATCTGGCCAATCTGGCGCCCCTCTTAGACCTTCTTGCTCTCTCAGCTTCTCTGGTGAAGGTTACGCTCAGGAGCCGCTTCACCCGCGATGTGAACACGCTCATAGAATCGGAATTCATAGCATCTATCGCATCGATAACATCTTCTATGATCCAATAAGCTAACTGGTAGTACCAGCAGTCCTCAATCGCCTCCTGCCTTCCGGTATACTCATAATTTTCCCAGAACTCGTATCCACTCAAATCGCTTGGATTACCGTAGACACCAGCGGACTCTGCTTTTCCTCGGCAAATCGTGTCTATTATCGTGGCGTCCAGCTCCCTATACCGGCCGTAATAGCCGTCCATCGGCATTCTAAACGGCATTGTTGAAGGCCTGCCACGAGTACCGCTCCAATCCCTTCCCGGACGATAACGCGTAGACGATTGTTCCAAAGCTCTCTGCAACTCGGCATTTGTCGGACATTCACGTGCATTTATCCGGGCCATTAGACCATCTATCCCGGCACGAAACCTACGACCGAATTCCTCGAAAATCAGAGACGAGGTATCTTTCGGCTCCGGAAATATCTCATAGCATAATAACTGCCTTTGAGTGCTTGCCTGAGCCAAAAGTGCTATCCCATTAGCATCACTCGCATGATTCTTCTGATACTCGTGCTCCACTTCCCATTGCTTGCTCGAAGCAGGATTTCTGCTTAGGGATGTAACTAACCGCCATCCCTTCGTAATGCTTTCTTCTTCTATTTGCTTCTTAAGTTTACCGCTCATAAGTTGCGTCGGTATGAAAAGAAGGATGCCAACCAACCCTATAGCAACCGGCGCTAATAACGATGACTGACTCTTAAGAACACTTAGCTTTTGCATAAAGCCATTAAATTTGGAATTAGCCATTTCAACTCACCAACCTATTTTGCTTTCTTATCTCTTTCATCCCGGCACTTCAAGAGTCTTCCTGTTCCTTTTACATTCCCCTTAGCCTTCGCAGCTGCTGCTTCAGTAATTCCCTCTCAGTTAATTCCTCCTTAGGCAGCTCAGGCGCATCTTTCCAGATAAATTTGACGTTGAGTACGAACCAATAGTCGTTGTCTTTATAAATAATTTTGCCGCTTCTGTCGATTTTCTCCCTTCCGTTCTCGTCCAGTTCGGGAACCCTACTGATCACTTCCTTTGTCATCGGGTCAATCAAAACGCCTTTAACACCCTTGCCACCACTTGTGGTCTTTTTTGACCTGTCGAATCGTTTCTCCTCAATCCCTATTCCTGGAGGCATTTTAGCTGTCGTGTCCAGGCTCACTTCCCCTTTTTCCAGCTTGAAATGCATGTTCTCAGTCCTCTTGTATAACTCGAAAGGACTATTCACGTCAAACATACCAATCTCATCAAGGTGCATCAGCCGAGTAACAAAACCCCATTTACTCTTGTCATTTTCCACTCCGGGTGGGTCTAACAATTCACCTATGTTTTCATA
>CAYFYW010000385.1:0-5572 GCA_964347425.1 uncultured Nitrospirales bacterium | reverse complement strand
TTGAATTAATGTAATTGCAACAGATTTTCAAGAAACGGCAACTTTAAAAAAATAAATTAATTAGATGTTTAATTAACCATAATAATGAAAATATTAGCAAAATTATCGCGTAAATTTTCCACACTTTTTTACCTTTTGCTGTTTGTCTAAAATTCCAAATGTCAGGGCTGGTTTTCATTGCAGGAAGTTATTCAAGACTGTTTGTGATGCTCAATTTTTAATGCTCGCTACATAATTTGTCAACATAAATATTCTAATAATTTTATGGGATAATTTTATGAATTAGCTGCATGTATTAAAAGCGCTGCTTTTGTCCATTAACTAAAAATGCATCATAACCAACATCACTCAAATCCATGGTTCCCATTCGTGTCCAACGACCTCGAAACCAATTTGCAAGAGCTTTGTTCTGGATAAAACCATAAATGCTGTGAACTGACCCTTTCTTGAACGCATAATAGTCACCGTCTTTTTTCAGATTTGCACGGATTTGTTTAGGGTTTTCGTCTGTCCAGTCGGCAAGCATAATAACTACTTCACGGTCATATTTTATTCTTTCTTCATTAGGGTATATGACAATCGATCCACGTAAACCCCTCTATTCCTGTAAATCTGTATGGGAATGATACCAATACGTTCCGGACTGTTTGATAGGAAATTCATAAACAAGAGTTTTTCCCGGCTCAATCGGTAACGTATTAATATAAGGCACACCATCCTGTTCAGCAGGTACAAGCAAGCCATGCCAGTGTATAGTTGTATTTATATCTAAATTATTGGTAACGCTGATTCTGGCGATATCGCCTTCAGTGAATTTTAGCGTAGGGCCGGGAAGCTGGTCGTTAATGACCATAGCCTTAACTGTCTTGCCGGTAATATTGATATCCTTATAATCTATGGTCAGACGGAAACTAATTTCCTCAGCAAACAGATTGTTGCAGGAGAAGAAAGAAATAATTATGATGAACAAAGAAATAACCTTATTATTCCTTAACATCATAAATTATTATATTCAGAAACTCTTTTTTTATGCTATTTTTTTATCATATTGAACTTCTTCTCTGTCTCCATTATCCTCTGGTGAAGTTTATGCATATCTTCGTGTGAAGCTTCTCCCCGTTTAAGCATATTAGACATATCCATCATATGTGTTGACATATCTCGAGCAATCTCAGACATCCCCTTCATTTGTTCAGTACCCATTCCCTTTTCCATGAATCCTGTTATCCTTTGCATCATACTGCCCATATGATTCATCATCGGCATCATACTACCTGACATTTCATGCCCATGCATAAGCATACTTCCCTCATGCATGTGACCCTCTTGACCTCCCATCATGCCTCTACTCATTGCATCATGTCCGCCCTGACTACCCGTCATTCCGCCCCCCATCTGGGCATAGACTACTCCTATTACGAGCAATAGTACTACTGTTAACGCTGTTACTAACTTTTTCATTTTTTCCTCCGTTCACATATATTTTTATTTTAATTTTTGTGGATTACAGGATAAATAAAATATGTGAAGAAAATATGAACAGAATATTAATAACTTATGAAGATTAGATTAGAAATTTTGTATTTTAAGGCATGTTTTAAAAACGCATTTTCAGGAAGAAAGTGATATGTTGTTCTGAAACTATTTTATGGAAGAAATCCTTGCGTCTCGATGCCTCTTAACTAATAAATTTTCTGTTTATCTCTATTTTCATCTGACGTTTCAGTCCTTCGATATACGCCTTTATCGCCAGCTGCTTCTTTGAAGATAATAATGCGTTCTCCAGCTGCCTGTTGACATCCCCCTCATCCTGTAACGATTGAAGCATTCCGATGTCATCAACTGAAAGTTCAGCAGTTTCTCCAATGAGCCTGCGTATTTTGTTGATCAGCAACTCATATTTTATTTCCCTTTCGAACTGGGAAGGGGTAGTGCGGTTTAATTTCAACCTCCTTTCGTAAACTTCTCTATCAAATACACCGTTCCTCTGGAACGCAGGCTGATTCAGTATTGTTTCCTGCAACTCATCATCCGTAACCTTTAAACCGGCACTCTCTGCAGCAGACACGAGAACCCTGTTATCAATAAGATCGTCAAGGACCGTTTTCCTGAGGTTCAACTCTTCAATCTGTTCTGCATCCTGATAAACCTCCCGCGCACGCCGATAAGCCATTTCGTAAGCACGCTCGTATTCAGAAAGTGTAATCCTGTCCCTGTTCACCTGCGCAATAACAACTTCGGTAGGGTTCTGCTGCGGACCTATGCCCCAGAAAACAAATACAATGGTTATGGCAATGGTTATAAAACCAAGAAAGAACACGCTGAAGAACTTATGACTGCGCATTAACTTAAGCATATTGTTACTATATCCAAAAACTGGTCGAAAGAGCAAGTACTCATACGTCAGTCTGTGTCATCATTTTTTCCCGGGAAAACTAAATCACAGGCAGATAACGCTCTAACTCATACGGATGCACTTTTGTCCTATAGTCATCCCACTCCACTTTTTTGCTGGTAATAAAGTTGTTGAAAATATGATCTCCCAATGCCTTGCGCACGACCTCGCTCTTCTCGGTTATCTCAATAGCCTTGGCGAGACTTCCCGGCAGAGACGTAATCCCCAATTTTTTCTTTTCTTTATCGTCTAAATGGAAAATATCTTTTTCTATCGGTTCAGGAAGTTTATAACCTTTTTCAATACCTTCCAGACCCGCAGCAAGCATTACTGAAAAAGCAAGATAAGGGTTACATGCCGGGTCGGGAGAACGGAGTTCAATTCTCGTTGCCTGCTCTTTGCCGGGCTTGTACAAAGGTACCCTCACAAGGGCCGATCGGTTCCTCCTTGCCCACGAAATATATACAGGCGCCTCATAACCGGGCACAAGTCTCTTGTAAGAATTGACCCACTGGTTGGCAACTGCGGTTATTTCAGGCGCATGCTTTAAGAGTCCTGCAATATAATTCTTGGCTATGTCAGAGAGATAGTATTTATCTCTGGCATTGAAGAACGCATTCTGCTTGCCCCTGAACAGTGACTGATGGGTGTGCATCCCGCTTCCGTTCTGTCCAAAAAGCGGCTTGGGCATAAAGGTAGCATAACAGCCGTACTTTGTTGCCACCTCTTTAACCACCACCCTGTAGGTAATCACATTATCTGCCATTGTTAACGCGTCTGTATAGCGCAGGTCAATCTCATGCTGAGAAGGAGCAACCTCGTGATGCGAATATTCAACCTTGATTCCCATCTCCTCAAGGGTAAGGACCGTCTCTCTCCTCAGATCGCTGGCGGCATCTAACGTAGTAAAGTCAAAGTATCCACCTTCGTCTAATGTTTCCGTGCCTTTGGAATCCTTGAAGTAAAAAAATTCAAGCTCTGGCCCAAGGTAAAAAATAAATCCCTTTTTCTTCAGCCTTTCAAGGTTTCTCTTCAACGCATAACGCGGGTCTCCTTCATAAGGTGTTCCATCGGGATTGAGGATATCACAGAACATCCTTGCCACGGCCTTTTCTCTGGGCCTCCACGGAACAATCTGAAATGTAGCCGGGTCGGGTTTCGCAATCATGTCACTCTCATCAATTCTCGCATAGCCTTTGATTGATGACCCGTCAAAACCCATTCCCTCATCAAAGGCAACTTTCAGTTCTTCGCTCGTGATGGCGAAACTCTTCACCTGTCCCAGGATATCCGAAAACCAGAGCCGAATAAATTTGACATTATGCTCCTTGACCAATTTCATAACGTCTGCTTTTGTTTTTGTTTTCAATGCGGCCATTTTTTTCTCCTTTTATACTTATGGTTTATTTTGATTACACAGATTGTATCTGTACTATCAATTTTTTTACTTAAAATATTTTTCATAAAATTGCGTTGCCCTGTTTTGATACGCATCATAAAATTGCTCTGTTTCTTCTCTCAATTTATCACTGTAAAAGGGGGTTTCATCAAACCAATCATAAATTATTTCTTTGCTCACTTCAATATGAAACTGAAATGCATAGGCATTCTCGCCGTATCGAAATGCCTGGTTTGGATAACGCTCTGAGCTTGCAAGCCGTATGGCAGATGTTGGCATAGTAAATGTCTCGCCGTGCCAGTGAAAGACTTTGAATTTATTTGAAATATCCCCTCCTTCCGGATGGATAGCGAGACTTTTCATACAGAGATCTTTTGCCCCCTCTTCCGTAAGCTCGATATCATACCATCCGATTTCTTCTTCTGTGCCCCTGTACACCCTTGAGCCAAGTGCCTTTGCCATAATCTGAGCACCAAGGCATATGCCCAAAATTCTTTTATCCCTGGAAATAAAATCCTTCACAAGTGTCTTTTCTTCTTCAAGGTAAGGATAGAGTTCATTATCGTTTACGCTCATGGGTCCACCCATTATCACAAGGGCTTCAAAATCATCGTGATCCGGGATACTTTCCCCCTGTGAAAGCTCGACAATTTTATAGGGCAGGCCCTTTTCCATCAGATAATCCTCTATCGTTCCTGGACCCTCATTCTCTGCGTTTTTACAGATCAGGACAGACATATGCTAAATTGCTTCCTTCCCGCTCTCACGTGTCCTAATCCGCATAACATTGTCAATTGAAGATACAAATATTTTCCCGTCGCCAATCTCACCTGTCCTTGCCTTCTCCCTGATAATTGAAACTGCCTCATCTGTTAGTTCGTTAGATAAAATGATCTCTAATTGTATCTTCGGAATAAAGTTAATGTCATATTCTGCTCCCCTGTAAAATTCTGTATGCCCCTTCTGCCTTCCAAACCCTTTGACTTCTGTTACCATCATCCCCTGAACGCCTATTGCACTTAAAGGTCCCTCACCTCCTTAAGTTTAAAAGGCTTAATGATCGCTTCAATTTTTTTCATATAGTCTCCATCAACTCTTAACTTTTAGCTTTTGGCTTTTAACTTTTTTAAGCTGTATACCCGCTTTCTCCACGCACTGCATGGTCTAATCCAACAAACTCAGCCTCTGCATCAACCCTCAGACCAACTGTCAAGTCTGTAATTTTCAGAATAATAAAAGACACCACAAACACATATACTATCGTAGCAAGTACGGCTTCCAGCTGGGTCAGGAAAAGCAAAGGGTTGCCCAAAAACAGACCTTCAGCACCTTCAGGGTTAATTGATGATGATGCAAAAAAGACCTGTTGCCAGGGCACCCCAGAGTCCGCCCACCCCATGTATCCCAAGCACATCAAGTGAATCGTCATACCCAAATTTTGACTTTAAATTGACAGCAAAATAACACAGTAGACCAGCACAAATTCCAATCAATATAGACGACAATGGACTGATAAAACCGGCAGCAGGCGTAACAGCAACAAGACCTGCAATGGCACCGCTTACTGCGCCGAGGGCTGTTGGTTTTCCCCTTTTATACCATTCGATTATAAGCCAGCTCATTGCCGCAGCTGCAGAAGCAGTATTTGTCGTTACAAATGCAAGCGATGCCAGTCCACCCGATGTCAATGCACTGCCCGCATTAAAACCAAACCACCCAAACCAGAGAAGCGCTGCCCGATACTTCGGTCTCTTCCGCCAGGGTCACGCCCGCAAAAG
>CAYFYW010000384.1:0-2994 GCA_964347425.1 uncultured Nitrospirales bacterium | reverse complement strand
CTGTCGATATGCTGACCCTGATTCCGAGCCTCAGAAGGTTTTCGCACCGCAAGGTTTTTTATCAAGGGAATAATCGAACAGAGGGTCACAATGTATTACTTAATAATACGACATGGGGAAGCTTTTTTCTTGAGCAATCAATTTGCAGGGAATTGGGTTCCTTGAATGTAGTGCTAATAAATTATAATAGAGACGGGAATTCATTTATTACCAGGGGAATCAGGGATTACCTCAGATGTGTTGAAAAAGATACCCTGTACCTTGGACGATTCAACTATATAGTTCTGGGCAAACCCCGATTCCTGGGATATTTTTCTTTAACTAAAATAGGGTATCATCGAGAGGGGATTCACCCGGTTAGATAAAAAGTCTTATTTAACGGGGCTGAGAGTATTGTGAAGACGTCTTTTCAGATGAAAAAAATACTGGTTACAGGTGCCAGTGGTTTTTTGGGCTGGAATACTTGCCGCATGGCTAAAAAAGCGTGGGATGTATATGGAACGTTCTTTTCTCATCATGTGGATATTCCGGATGTAAACATTATACGTCTGGATTTGAGAGACTTTAAGCACTTGAAAAAAATATTTAAAGAGGTTCGTCCTGATGCAGTTATCCATTCTGCAGCAGTGACTGACCTTAATTATTGCCAGGAGAACCGGGAAGAAACAGATAAGATTAACGTTGATTCATCTGTCAATATTGCCGGCCTTTGTTCTGATTACAGGGTTCCCTGTGTCTTTACTTCAACCGATATAGTCTTTGACGGACTGAACCCGCCTTATCGGGAAGAAGATGAGGTCTGTCCGGTTAATTTTTACGGTGAACAGAAAACAGCGGCGGAGGAGAGAATGTTGCAATGTTATCCATTGGTTGCTGTCTGCCGCATGCCTTTGATGTTCGGCATCCCGGGACCGGCAGCTTCATCGTTTATTCAACCCATGATAAAGGCTATGAGAAAGGGCCAGGAATTACGTTTGTTTATTGATGAGTTTAGAACTCCAATAAGTGGAATGGATGCTGTCAGGGGGGTTTTCCTAGCCCTTGAAAACGTACAGGGCATAATACATCTGGGAGGCTTAGAGCGCATTTCGCGTTACGATTTCGGCCAATTGCTCATGAAGGTCATGGGTGTTAGCAAAGCTAAATTAGTACCCTGTCGGCAGGAAGATGTGATTATGGCAGCACCGAGACCAGCCGACGTCTCACTTGATAGTTCAAAGGCCTTGTCGCTGGGTTTTAAGCCTTCACCTCTTGAACAAGGACTCAGGGAAACGCTTGGCGATACGGGCCTGAGATAAGTTATTAAGTTATTGAGTTATTAAGTTATTGAGTTATTGAGAGAACTCAATTTCTTAATGACTTAATGACTCAGTAACTTGCAGTATCACCATTCGATAAATATAAGAAGGACTATCTCAAAAACAATTAAGAGAAAGATACCAAGCTCAATGAGATGACCTCTCTTCGTTGATATTTCATTGTAGAGCATCCTGTAAGTGTTTGTCACAATCTTAAGCTTTTCCTTTATACTGAGTTCCCAGTCCCTGCATCTGAATAACATCATTGCAGCCCTGTATATTCGTGCATAATAAACATCCTCGGTAACCTTGAGGGCATTATCTACTTTTTCTGTAATCTCTGTCAGGTCCGTAACCGTTTCTGTAATTTTCCTGGCGAGCCTTTCGTATGTCCTGAGTTTAAAAATAGATACACCGCTTCGCTTGGGAAGTTCGCTGTAAATCCTGGTCAGTTCCTTATCAATGACGTGGTCATAATATTGCAATTCGAGAATCTGTGCATTGGCAAACTCGAGGATATCAAGTATATCTGAACTCTTTGAGGGCTCTATAATAAATGCATTGTCAAGGTGAACGATAACAAGGTCATCAGGGTAATAACTAAAACAGTGCTTCAGGGTTTCTTCTCTTATGGACTGACTTACTTGATGTGTCTCGTATAAAAGCAGAGGAGTGGGGTCATACTGCTTCAGAAACTCTGATGCCCCCATTTCCTTTTCCAGGTTCTCTATCAGAAAAATCATATAATCTTCTACATAGCTCTCTTTTATCTCAGGATTGATAATAGCGTCACCGAGGTTTTTAATAAGCCGTGCAATATATTCTCTGGCTTTCTTATCAAAAAACTCATCAGTATCAAGGGCTTTTGCTTCTATTTCGAGTTCAATGAATGTGGTGTTTTGCGGAATGGGGATATCAAAGGCAAGAGAGAGCACGCCGAAATCATAGGCCTTGGCTATTACATGAACCTTTATATCCTGACCGAAGAACGTCTTGCTAAATCCACTGAGTTCAAAGGATACAGGCGGGTTTGCGAATTCAAGTGCCTTCATATAAGGATATTTCGACAGACGTAATCTTCTTGATCCCTCTTTTGCCTTTGATTCAATTAATAAAAGATCAATCTCCGAGGCAATATCAAATATCCTGTAGATAATTATTCTTCCGCTTTTGATGGAAAGCATTTCCATAGTATAAAATTTTTCCGTATATTTTAAAAATACATAATTTTGTAGATAGCATCCAGAATTCAGTCTTGCATGCACTCATTAATGGAACGCTCAGACCTGCCCCACACACATTATCGTCTGAATCATGATAAAATACAATGAGAGGATGAAAACAATGTCATCCAGAGCACTTAAAATAAATCTTGCCAGCTACAGCGTCGACATTACCATTGACCCCAAGTATCACATCATAAAGGATGTGATGTCCAAGTATTATGGCCTTCAGGAAAAATTAAATACCTTTTTGAAAGAGCTTTGCCACCCTTATAAAAACTGGCAGTTCATTGTGAGTGAGACCCGGACTTTTTCTCTGAGCTATTTCTACGATTTAAAAACACACTCAGGGGGTCCGGAGGCAGCCAGACTTTATGGAGAAATCTCTCTTGAGGCGATTGAAAACGCAAAGGATGCAGAGGTTAAGAAAGACGCGTTTCATAACCTATACCTCTTCCTGCAGAAAATTATAA